>CAZLJS010000013.1:0-18846 GCA_964559895.1 uncultured Sangeribacter sp. | reverse complement strand
GGCGATGCGAGAGAAAGAGCCGGAAAAAGTGGATGAGGAAGCTTCCCCGCTTTGCAGCGACCACGCTACTATAGACTCGGGTCCTAGATTCGGTGAGCTGACTTAGACTCGGTCAAGCGGACGCTCCAAGGAGCGTCCCTACCCCGCTTGCTTCCCCTCCCTACCCCGCTTGCTTCCGCTCCCTGCTCCGCTTTGCTCCCTGCCCCGCTTTGCTTCCGCTCCGCTTTGCTCGCCTTGCTCCCTTGCCTTTAGCCATCCTTTCCCCGCCTTCCTCTTAAAGCTGGGGCGCGAGGCCCAGCTTTAGCTGTGCTGAGGGCGCAAGCCCGAAGGTGTCAGGCGGTAGCCCCTTCTCAGCCGCCCTGCTTCCCCGCTTTGCTTCCGCTCCTGCTTTTGCCTTTAGCCATCCTGGTGCCGGGCCGTCCGCTTTGACTCTTGAGGAGCAAACTGCATAAAAAAACGGGGCGACGCCTGGCGCCACCCCGTTGACGAGTTTATGATGGAATTATTTTCTTACCACAACTTTCTTATTGTTGATGATGTAGAGACCTGCGGGAAGTGTGCTTATCTGCTCTTGTGAAGCGTTGCGATAGATCATCACGCCGTCGATGGAATATACATTGTTGTTGGCTTTGGCAGCACCAAGGATGCTGATGCCGGAACCTTCGGCGGAGATGACGAGGTCGCCGGCTTCTTTGGCGGTGAACTCATAAGCGCCGCTCTCTGCGTTGAGCTCTATTGCCTCATTGTTGAACAATACAGCGGGAGTAACACCCTCTTCAGCAGTGACATATACTCTGACGAGAGTCTCGCCAAGAGTGGTGAATGACTCAGCGCCGCTCTCTATCTCTGTGAAGTAATCCTTGTCGATCTTAACCTCTTGTACGCCTGAAGTGGGATAGGTGACGTTGATAGTGTTGGTGGCAGGCTCGCCAAGGAGGAAGAATTTGACTACTGATTTGTCTTGTACGGGGAAGCTGCAGCTACCATAGGATACAGTCTTGTAGGTGCCGTCAACGTCGTAGTAGAAGTCGTCGTCTAATCCGTAAGCTTGGAAGTAGTATGGGCTATAAGATGTGTCGAAGTCGATGATGTTGTAGCCGTTGTTGACTTCCACGGTATTGCGCTTGGAGGTGTTGAGGTAGTATCCCCATTCAGCAGCAGAGAGGTCGTCGAAGTAGATGCAGAATTGCTTATCGACGATGACTTCTCCTGAAGTGACGGTGATGGTCATTCCATCTGAGGCATATACGTAAGCGTATGTGCTGGAGGAGTAAAGATATTCGTTGGAGCCGTCGTTGACGCTGGTGAGGTAGTAGTTGTCACCGGCGGGTTGGAACAGGAATGTATTGTTCAATTCTGTGAACTCAATGGTGTTGTCACCGGCTACCAATGGTATTGGGTTTTCGTAGTCGTAGTCAAGGATGAGCTCGACTCTATCGGGATTGTCAACGTTGACGGTGCAAGTGAGAGTAGCATATTTCTCGGCGTCAACAACGATCTGGGTGTCACCTTTGGCGATGAATTGTGTGGTGCCGTAGAAGTAGCTGATGGCTTCGCCGTTGATGGTGATCTCGTTGTATTGGTAAGTGTAAACGTCGCCATACAACATGACTTTGTCGCCGACCTTGCAGGTGAAACCGTTGGAGAAGTCGGCTACCTCTTCCTCGTTAACAGTGACTTTGGTCAGGAAGCCTTCAGCACCCTCTTTATAGCTAAATGTCACATTGCAGTCGATGTCGGGATAGTCTGCGTAGATGTCGATGTAGTCGCCATCTGCTACGGTGAGGTAAACGTATGTGGACGTTGCAACCTCCTCGCCATTCTGGAGCACCTTATATAAAGGAGTGTCGTAGTCAACGGTGGAGATGATGAATTGATTCTCGGAGTCGGGGATGAATGCTACGTCGAAGTATTCACCGGCTTCGGGCACTGTCAATGTGCTTCCGGAGTTACGTTTGAGCTTAATCTTGTCGGGGTTATCGACTTTGAAGTGGCAGGTGGCGGTGCGCAGATCGGCTAATGAATTTACCGCTACCGTGATGCTCTTGCCATCTAAATCTGAAGTGACGGAGAGTGTGTAGTAGTCGCCGTAGGAGCTTTTAGCACCCACGCTTTCACCATCGCAAGTCAGTCCACCGAGGGTGTAGCCGTCAAGTGGTCTGACGTAAATGTAATCGCCGCTCTCAAATTCCAATGCGTTGTCACCTTCAGCCAAATTAATCTTGACTGTTGAATAGGACTCGTAGTCGTAGTACTGGACGTAAACCATGTCATTGCCGGGTACGGAGAAATTAAGATGTACTACGTCGTCGTCGGCTTTTGCTGCGAGGCTAGTCATGCAAATAGCCAACAATGAGAATAAAAAGTAAAACTTTCTCATGTTTAAGAATTGTGTTAGTTCGTAGGGGTTAAGTTTTTTCAAAAATACAATTAGAAGAATATCGCCGCAACCCCATTTAGCGGTTTGCTTTCCCTTATCCAAAGCAAAGTTAAGAATAATATTGAGAATTATGATAATAATAAGCCTTTGTTAACTATATTTAACTTTATAGATGCCATATAAGACAATTCATCGACTAAAGGCCGCCAAATAAGGGATATACGGAAGCCCCTCGCCTTCCCCGAGAGAAGCCCTCATATACAGCTCCATAACTTTCCCATTTTGCTGTTTTTGTCGGTTTTTATATGATATATTACCTATAAATTCGTCTATTTTTCCTTTTTATGCTGTTGTCTGAAAAAATTAAACCATCTTTGCATATAATTTGTATTCATATAATACTGAATAATAACACTTAACCAATGCGACGCAACATACTAATACCCCTGATGTCATTAATGATTGTGGCTATTCCGATGGAGATTAACGCCGAGGTGGTGAGCCTCGACTCCTGCCGACAAATGGCTATCCACAACAATAAGATGATACGCATGGCGGATAAGAATATCGAGAGTGCCGGATACCTCAACAAGGCGGCGAAGGCAGCTTATCTACCCGGGTTTGACTTTAATATGAGCTATTTCTATAATCAGCACAAGATAGCTCTGCTTGGCGAGGACTCCATGCTCCCCACCATGTCGTTTAACCCCTCCACGGGGTCGTACAACTACAACATACTCACCAACGCCTCCGGTGAGCCGGTAGTAAACCCCTCCACCGGTTCGTATATCCCCACCGAGGTGGCGGTGATACCCAAAGAGGCGCTCACCTACGACATTCACAACGTGGTGGCAGGTGCCGTCACCCTCACCCAACCGGTATATATGGGAGGCGCCATACGAGCCATGAACGAGATAACGCATTATGCCGGAGAGCTGGCGCGCAGTATGCGCAACAGTGCCGTCCAGGATGTGGTGTATGCCGTCGATGAGGCGTATTGGCAGGTAGTGTCGCTCAAAGAGAAGCAGCGCCTCGCCGATAGCTATGTATGCCTGGTGGATACCTTCCTATACAACGTCAACGCCATGTATGAGCAAGGCGTCGCCACACGCAGCGATATCCTCTCCGTGCAGGTCAAGGCCAACGAGGCGGCGATAACCCAAACCAAGGTCAACAACGGGCTGTCGCTATCCCGCATGGCATTGGCGCAGATATGCGGATTGCCCATCGACACCCCGCTGGAGCTTAGCGACGAAGCCCTCCGCGACGAGCCCGGGGAGGCAGCACCCGTCACCTACAACATGGAGGATGTATATGCCGCCCGTCAGGACCTGCAGTCGTTGCGCCACGGCATCAGCATTTATGAGCAGAAAGAGAAGTTGGCATTGTCGGAGATGATGCCCAAGCTAGCCATCGTGGGCGCTTACGCCTTCTCCAACCCCAACACCATCGACGGTTTCCAGAAGCGCTTCGGCGGCGGTTTCAGCGTCGGTGCCACCCTCACCGTACCACTATGGCACTGGGGAGGCAACTACAATAAATATAAGGCGGCACAGGTGGAGACAGCCTCGCAACGCTTGCTCCTCGACGACGCCCAAGAGAAGGTCAACCTGCAGGTGAGCCAAGCACGCTTCAAATATGAGGAGGCGTATAAGACCTACAACATGACCGTCACCAACCAGCAGAAAGCCGACGAGAACCTGCGTCAGGCAGAGCTCGGATTCCGCGAAGGTGTGCTCACCACCGACGACGTTATCGCCGCGCAAACAGCCTGGCTACAAGCTCATTCCGAGAAAATAGACGCCGAAATCTCTATCCGTCTTTGCAACGTATATCTGTCGAAGGTGCTCGGCGCCATGAGTTATTAACCCGATTAAAAAGATAAACCCAATGAATACAGAAGAAACCAAAGTAGAGAAAAAAGACAAAGCACTGGTGCTATGCATCGTGATAGTGCTATTGTTGGTAGCGGCGCTGGCAGTGTGCGGCTTCCTCTTCATGAAACCGGAGCCCGACACCATCCAGGGACAGATAGATTCCACCGAGATACGCATCTCCGGTAAGCTGCCGGGGCGCGTCGCTGAGATATTTGTCGAGGAGGGACAACGCGTCCATGCCGGTGATACACTGATACATATCCATTCCACACTGGCAGATGCCAAGCTGGCACAAGCCGACGCGGGTGTGCAGGTGGCACAGGCTACCAACCGCAAAGTAGATGCCGGCACGCGTAAACAAATCATACAGAGCGCTTACCAGGTATGGCAACAGGCCACCGCCGCGGTGAATATCGCCAAGAAGACCTACGACCGCATGGAAAACCTCTTCGCACAAGGGGTTATCAGCGAGCAGAAACGCGACGAGGCGAAAGCCGCCTTTGACGCCGCCACCGCTGCCGAAGGTGCCGCCAAGAGCCAATATGAGCTGGCACTATCCGGCGCACAAGAGGAGGATAAGCAAGCCTCCGCAGCAATGGTCAACGTGGCACGCGGAAATGTCAATGAGGTAAACGCCCTCTTGGAGGACCAATACCTCGTGGCACCCTGCGACGGTGAAGTAGTGGTCATCTACCCCAACGTCAGCGAGTTGGTAGGCACCGGCTCACCCCTGATGACCATTCAGACAGATGATAACTGGGCAGTGTTTAACCTGCGCGAGACATACCTCAAGGAGATACGCAACGGCAGCGTGCTGAAAGTGCGCATCCCCGCCCTCGACACCATCGCCGAGATGGAGGTCTATTACATCAAAGACCTGGGCACATACGCCAACTGGCAGGCCACCAAAGCCACCGGCGACTACGACGCCCGCACGTTTGAAGTTAAGGCACGCCCGAAGACTCAGATAGAGAACCTGCGTCCCGGTATGTCGGCACTTATCATGCAGAAATAATGAAAGAAATCATCAAGCGCACACTCACGGAGATGGCACGCAAACCCCTCTATTGGATAGGGTTCTTCGTGCTGCCACTCTTCATGTCGCTGCTTCTGCTGACCTTGATGGAGAACGGCCTCCCCACGCGCACCCCCGTGGCAATAGTCGATATGGACCATACGCAGATGTCGCGCAGCGTCACCCGCAACCTCAACGGTATGCAGATGGTGAGCGTCGATTATGCCTGCGAAGACTTCTCCGCCGCGCGCGATAAGATGCAGAGCGGCGATATCTACGGCTATTTCCTAATCCCGCAGAACTTCGAGCGGGACCTCCTCTCAGGACGCGCTCCGGTGATATCCTTCTACACCAATATGTCCTACTACGTCCCCGCGTCGCTGCTGTATAAAAACTTCAAAATCACTGCGATATACACCAAAGTAGGGGTGGTGAGCACCGTCCTCTCCGATGCAGGTATGTCGTCAACGGAGATAAAAGGTATGCTGTCGCCAATCAACGTGGTGACACGTCCGCTGCACAACCCCGAGCTGAACTATGCCATATACCTCACCAACTCCTTCCTCCCCTGCGTGATGCAGCTGATGATACTCCTGATGACCTGCTATCTGATAGGACAGGAGATCAAATACGGGCGGTCGGTGCAGCTGCTGCGCGATGCCCGCGGCTCAATAGTGAAAGCAGTGTTCGCGCGCCTGTTGCCCTCTACGGTGATATGGCTGGTGATGGTGCTCGCCATGGTGTCGCTGATGTATCACAACTTCGGATACCCGATGAACGGCTCATGGGGCTGGCTGATACTCTCTGAAGTGCTCTTTGTGCTTGCCTGCCAAGGGTTTGCGCTGTTCATCTACTGCGTGATACCCAATCTGCGACTGGCACTTTCCATGTGCGCCTTGGTGGGCGTGCTGAGCTTCTCGCTCGGCGCATTCTCCTTCCCGCTGGAGAGCATGTATGGCTCCATAGGCATCTTCTCATATATCATCCCCGTGAGGTATAACTTCCTGATATATATCGACCAGGTGCTCAACGGCGTGGATATATACTATTCCCGCCTGTGGTATGTGGCTTACTTCATCTTTATCCTGTTGCCGTTGACGATGCTGTGGCGCCTGAAACGTGTGATGTTAAAACCGGTTTATATCCCGTAGCCCTATGACAAAGCCAAGAACATCCTTTTTAGATATATTTATACGTCAGTTTCGTCAGATATTGCACGACGGGGGAGTGATGCTCTTCTTCATCTTCCTGCCGTTGGCATACCCGATCATCTATTCATTGATCTACAACCCCGAGGTGGTGCGCGACGTGAAAATGGTGGTCGTGGATAACGATCGCACCCCCTTGAGCCGCCAGTTCACCCGCAATATGGACGCCACACAAGAGGCGGAGGTGATAGGCTATGCCGCAGACCTTGCCGAGGCGAAACGCGCCATGGACTCCCATCAGTGCTACGCCATCCTCGAGATACCCAAGGGGTTTGAGCGCAAAGTAGGGCGCGGCGAGTCCTCTCCCGCGATACTCTATTGCGAGATGAGCCTGCTGCTGCGTTACCGCGGATTCCTCGTCGCCGCTACCAAGGTGCAGACAGAGATGGGCGCGGAGATACAGCAAGCCACCCTCTCAGACAAGATACCCAACGCGGCGTCGCTATCCACCGGTGACCTGATGCCGATTTCATATATCCAGATGGGCAACATAGAGGGAGGCTTCGACTCCTTCATCATGCCCGGCGTGCTGATATTCATCCTTCACCAGGTGTTGGTGCTCGCTGTGGCGATGCTCGGCGCAGGTATGAGGGAACGCCGTGAGCTATACCCCTTCGACACCGCGGCAGGTAGTGCCGGAGTGCTGAAGATGATGTTGGCACAGCTGCTCTGCTGCCTCATCATGATGGCAGTGCCCGCTTGCTTCCTGCTCTATTACGTCCCCCTGATATTCCGTTTCCCGATGCAGGGCGACGTCCTCCAGATTTTCGCCTATATCCTGCCGATGTGCATAGCCTGCGTCTTCCTGGGGCAGATACTCCACGGGATAGTGCGCCAACGCGAAGATGTGTTTGTGATATGGGTGCCGACCTCCGTGGCGCTGCTCTTCCTCTCCGGCTTGACATGGCCACGTTGCGCCATGGCCACCGCCTGGCAATGGGTCAGCGATATCATCCCCGCCACATGGGGTATGCAGGGTTTCGTGAAGATGAGTAGCAACGGCGCAGCGCTCTCTCAAGTCTCGGGAGAATACCTCAACGAATGGATTTTGGTAGCCGTTTACGCCATCATAGCGTTTGTCGTGCAGAGGTTCAGCCTCCTTAAAGCTATCAGAAACGGAAAAAATTGCTAACTTTGCAAATTAAAATTTAAGGAACTCCGATTTCATGATTACTAAACGGTATAATTTGGTCAACAACGTAGTCGGATGGGTGGTCTTTGTGATAGCATTGATTACCTATTGGTTGACGTTGGAACCTACCGCGTCTTACTGGGACTGCGGCGAGTTTATCATACAAGCAGACAAATTGGAAATAGGTCACCCCCCGGGCAACCCTATCTTCATGCTCACTGCGCGATTCTTCGCCAACTTCGCATCGTCGCCACAGACAGTGGCGCTGATGGTCAACGCTATGAGCGGGTTGCTCAGCGCTCTGACGATTCTGCTGCTTTTCTGGACGATAACGCATCTGGTGCGACGCCTAACTGTTAAAGATTCACAAAAATCAGAACTATCCTTATCCAAATACCTGGTGATAATGGGCTCCGGCGTCGTGGGCGCCTTGGCTTATGCTTGGAGCGACACCTTCTGGTTCTCAGCCGTGGAGGGTGAGGTGTATGCCTTCTCCTCCTTCTGCACCGCTCTGGTGTTCTGGCTGATACTGAAATGGGAGAACCGTGCCGACGACCATTATTCCGACCGCTACCTCATCCTGATAGCCTATATCATCGGTGTGAGCGTTGCCGTCCACCTGCTTAACCTGCTCTGTATCCCTGCGATAGCGCTCGTCTTCGCTTATCGCAAGTTCAAGGATATGAACGTCAAGAAATCACTCCTGACACTCCTTATCTCCTTCGCGGTGATAGTGTTGGTGCTCTACGGCATGGTCCCCGGCGTGATGAAAGTGGCGCAAGTCTTTGAGCTCTTCTGCGTCAACACCCTAGGAATGCCATTCAACTCCGGAGCATTGACATACCTCATCCTCACCGTCGCTATGTTTGTGTGGTGCCTCTACACCCTCCAGAAGCAGACCAACGGCATGATGATGCGCATCTCCTTCGTCGCCGCGGTGGCGTTCTCAGGCGTGCTCTGCTTCACCAACTACGCTTTAGTATGGATACTCCTCCTCGTGGCCCTCGCCGCGGTGCTACTCTTCTATTTCAAAGAGAAGCTACCCGTGAGAATCCTCTCCGTGATTATGTGGAGTATCGCCATGATATTCGTCGGCTACAGCAGCTACGCACTGATACTTATCCGCTCCACTGCCGAGACACCGATGAACCAAAACTCCCCCGACAATGTGTTTAACCTGGCGTCATACCTCAACCGTGAGCAGTATGGCGAGAACCCATTGTTCTACGGCGAGACATACAACTCCGACGTGCAGCGCACCTTCACCGGTTACAACGAATACGACATGGGCAGCTACGATGGTCAAGACTACACCCTCTATTACCCCGTATATTCCGGCAATATCGAATATGGCGACGCTGAATATGGCAAGGGCGTGAAAGGCGCTCCGTCACCCACAGGCGATGGCATCACCGCCGAGGAGATAGCCCACAACAAGGCGTTGGCACTCTCCGGCAAAGACTATTACGTGGTTAAGAGCCATAAGTATAAGCCCAAGATGAATCCCGAGCTTAACATGTTCTTCCCACGTATCTACAGCGGCCGCGTACCCTCTCACCGCAAAGGTTATGAACACTGGGTGCCCAGCCTCAAAGACTCCTCTATCATCATCGACAATATGTATGACGTATATGCCGTGGATGCCACCACTGGTGAGCGTATCCCCGAGCTGGACGTCAACAAAGAGTATAACCTCAGCGGCCCCGGCGCTTTGTCGTTCCCCGCAAAACGTGTGTTCCGTCCTACCTATGGCCAGAACCTCGAATACTTCTTCAACTATCAGCTCGGCCACATGTATTTCCGCTACTTCTTGTGGAACTTCGCCGGCCGCCAAAACGATAGAAACAACCAGTGGGGCGAAATGGATGAGGGCAACTGGATCAGCGGTATCCCCTTCATCGACGACACCCGCCTCGGTGACCAATCACTCCTCCCCGATGACCTAGGTAAGAACAATGCCGGCCACAACGTCTTCTATATGTTGCCGTTGATACTCGGTCTTATCGGCTTACTTTGGCAAGCGTTCCGCGGTGACCGCGGCATCGAGCAGTTCTGGGTGGTATTCTTCCTATTCTTCATGACAGGTATCGCCATCGTGCTCTACCTCAACCAGCCGCCAAACCAGCCGCGTGAGCGTGACTATGCCTTCGCCGGTTCATTCTATGCCTACGCTATATGGATAGGTATGGGCGTGGCTGCATTGTGGCACATGATGGTGTGGGCGCTCAACAAGAAGAAGGCACCCAAGGCATTAGCCGCTGACGCCAAACCGGAAGCTAAGACCGTGGCTAAAGCCGCTGAACCGCAGACCGACATCGAGAGCAGCGACGCCCCCGTATGGGTGGCAGCCCTCGCAGCGATTATAGGCCTTATAATCCCTCTCCAGATGGTAAGCCAGACATGGGACGACCATGACCGCAGCGGCCGTTACGCTGCCCGCGACTACGCTTACGACTATCTCGAAAGCACCGAACCAAACGCCATCATCTTCTGTAATGGCGACAACGATACCTTCCCCTTGTGGTACGCACAGGAGGTGGAGGGTGCCCGCCCAGACGTGAGAATCATGAACCTCAGCTACCTCGCCTCAGACTGGTACGTGGATCAGTTCCGTATGCCCGCTTACGAGGCAGATGCCGTGCCTATGACCATCAAGCCGGAGCAATATGCCTACGACGCTATGCAAGCTGTGACCTTCGCAGACGAGGAGGCTCCCATGCCGCTCCTCGACGCCCTCAAGGCTGTATATAGCGGTAACAGCAAGGATGAATCGGGCCGCCCGATGCTCCCCACCACCAAGGTATATATCCCCATCGACAAAGAGCTCATGGTCAAGAAGGGCTACGCTACCGACACCACCAAGGTCGTTGATAAGATATGGATCGACCTCACCGTGCCAGACACCAACGGTTATCCCACCAAGCAATACCTCAACTTCAGCGAACTGCTGATGCTCGATATCATCGCCACCAACGCGGCCAATGGCTGGCAACGTCCTATCTACTGGGCCTCCACCGTAGGCACTGAGTACTATATGGGCCTCGACCACTATATGGCTACCGTGGGCATGGATCTGCAGCTAGTGCCGTACTTCATGGCTGAGGAATATACGCCGCGTGGCGACCGCTCCTACGACGTTATCACCAAGAAATATCGTTGGGCAGGATGCGATATCCCCGAGGGCGCTCATATCCCATACTTCGACCAGACCGCGTCGAATATGCTTTACGGCTCACGCAACTCTATCGTCACCACAGCGCAGCAGCTCCTCGCCGAAGGTAACGACCTCAGCGACGCCGGACTCACCGATGCCGCCAAGGTGAAATACACCAAGGCGCTGACCCTCGTCAAGCTCATCGAGGAGAAACAGTCAGACCGCATCCGTCCCTACTCCGTGCAGATAGCACCCGCCATGGCGGAGCTCTTCTGCGAACTCGGCGACAAACTCGGCGACAAGAAAGCACAACAGCATGGCCTGGAGATGTTCGAGAAATTGCTCGTGAGATTCTATCAATACGTGGCATACTATCAGAACCTAGCGCGCATCTACGGCAACCCGCAGGTGTCATACACCACTCAATACATCCCATACTACTATTATAGCTTCGTGGAGAGCTACGAGACCCGCGGTGGCGACTTCAAGAAATTGCAGTCACGCTATCCGCAACTGAAGGGTGTCAACCTCGACGTGCTCAAGAAGAATTGGGATATGATCAACGGCGCATATAGCGATGACGGCACTGCATCATCCGACGATGTCAAAGGATTGGTAGATGTAGTGATCAGTATGCAGTCGCTCAGCGCCGAGGAGTATGCCAAGAAGGACGCCACCAGCAGATATATAGACTCAGTATTCTATGAACTCGTAGAGTCGCCTGACTCCTATGGCTTCACCAAAGAGGAGGTGATGGCAGTGCCCGGCATCGACAAAATCGACATGGAGCGCCAGAAACGCCTCTATCATGAGTATCTGAGAAATCACCCCGGCAACTAATAGCGTATGCTGATAGAGCGCCCGCCACGCATATTCCGCATCTTCTTCCGCAGTTCCCTATTTAGAATAAAGGGGGAGGGGAGGAGTATCTATCTGACCTTCGACGACGGTCCCATACCGGAGGTGACGCCGTGGGTGCTCGACACGCTGGACCGCTACAATATCAAAGCCACATTCTTCATGGTCGGCGACAATGCTCGCCGCCATCCTGAATTGGTGGCGGAGGTGCGCCGTCGCGGACACGCCATTGGCAACCATACGATGCATCACCTGCAAGGCTCACACGTCACCACACGACGCTACCTGCGCGACATCGAGGAGGCCAACGCCCTGCTCGACACCAAGCTCTTCCGCCCACCCCATGGCTGGATGCGGCTACGCCAGGCACGTGCGCTGAAACGCCGCTTCACCCTGGTGATGTATGACCTGGTTACCCGCGACTATTCATGGCGTCTGACACCCGAGCAGGTGCTGGAGAACGTGAAACGCTATGCCCGCCCCGGTGCGATAGTGGTCTTCCACGACTCCCTCAAGAGCTGGGACCGCATCTCGCAGATGCTCCCCCAAGCACTGGAATGGCTCCTGCAACAGGGGTATGAGTTCAAGGTGCTGGAGCATAAGCCACGGCGATGACGCGGCGATAAATTAACATACCATCTCCAAGCGTGGCTTCAGCGCCGCAGTGAGGTGGTTTAATGACGAAATTACGATGAAAATATTGGTAATAGGCGCCGGAGGTTTCCTCGGCGGACATATAGTGAATGAGTGCCTCAAGAGAGGCGATGAGGTGTGGGCCGGTGTGAGAGCCAGCACGTCGCGTCGTTATCTATCGGACCCGCGCATACAGTTCACCGTGTTTGACTTCGACGCACCGCAGACGCTCGCCGACACGCTGCGTTCTGCCCTCCCCGAAGGCCAACGCTGGGACTATATCATCTATAACCTCGGCGCCACAAAATGCCTTAATTTCTCTGATTTCAATAAAATCAACTACGAGTATCTCCGCAATATGCTCGCGGCGCTAAAGAGTGCCGATATGGTGCCGGAGAAACTACTATATATGAGTTCATTGTCGGTGATGGGTGCCGGAGACGAGAAGCATTATACCCCCTTCACGGAGGAGCATCCCTCTATCCCCAACACCAAATACGGCGCATCTAAGCTGAAAGCGGAGATGGAGCTCGCCATGAGCGGGGTGCCATACATCATCTTCCGCGCCACAGGCATCTATGGCCCCGCCGACAAGGATTATTTCATGATGCTGGAGACGATGCAGAAGGGGTTCAACTTCGCGGCAGGTTTCCGCAAACAGTGCCTCACCTTCATCTATGGTCCCGACCTCGCCTGTGCCATCTGCGACGCCTTGGCGAAAGCCCCTGTGGGCAACACCTATCTCGTGGCTGAGAAGCAGAGCTATACACAAAAGGAGTACCGACAGCTATGCCTTGAGGCGTTGGGCAAGAAGCACGCCATCTCCATCACCGTGCCTATCTGGCTGCTTAAGATGGTGAGCGTGGTGGCTGAGAAGATAGGCATCATCCGCATGAAACCCTCCACTCTCAACAGAGATAAATACAATATAATGAAGCAGCGCAACTGGCTATGCGACACGTCCAAGGCAGAGCGCGACTTCGGTTTTAACGCCGCGACACCCCTTG
Organism: uncultured Sangeribacter sp.; assembly: GCA_964559895.1. Taxonomy (GTDB): domain Bacteria; phylum Bacteroidota; class Bacteroidia; order Bacteroidales; family Muribaculaceae; genus Lepagella. The sequence goes on along the minus strand of CAZLJS010000013.1, from coordinate 5,582 downwards.
CCGAAGGGCTTAAGCAGTGCGTGGCATGGTATAGAAAGGAAGGATGGCTGAAGTAGAGGGTATAACGGCAGTGACAGACAGCCTGTCCGGTGCGCTCATAGCACCCGGCGACAGCCTCGTCATCGACAGCGTGGCACCGGAGCACTACGGCGTGGTGCTCACCCCCGATGTGCGGCAGGGTAAGCATAGCCTACCTCACCACATGGAGGGGAGCGAAGCCTCATGGGTCATCCTGGCGCTGATGTTGCTCTTCATGGCGGTATGCCTCAAGGCGGGCAAGAGCGCCAAATACTTCCAGATTCTCGCCCGTGACCTCACCGACACGCGTCGCCGCAACAACCTCTTCGACGACACGGTGCGCGAGACCACATTCCTCTTTATCCTCAACATCCTATCGCTGATATCAGGGGGCGTGCTCCTCTTCTTCGGCGTCGGTGGCAGGGAGTTCCTGCTGCAAGGGCGCGACCTCACCCTGGGCATCCTGCTATGCGTGGGGGTGATGCTCCTTTATGGCGGTGCGATGTGGTGCCTCTATTGGATGAGCGGCATGGTATTCTCCGACAAAGCCGCCACACGGGTATGGGTGCGCGGATACGCCGCGGCGCAGGCCCTGTTGGGGTTGCTATTGTTCCCTTTGTCGCTTATCGTGATGTTCTACCCGCTGTTTTGTCAGCAACTGATGATAGTGGCATTGAGCCTCTTTGGTATCTCCAAAATAGTGTTCATTTGGAAAGGTTTTCGCATTTTTTCGCACCAACCTTCCTCATTAATGCTTTTTTTGTATTACCTTTGCACCGTAGAATTAATTCCGTTGATTATTGTGTATATCAGCGCGCGTTTTTTGTGCTTGGCACTACTATAAAACGTACGCTCTTTCGCCTTTTAGGATACATCTGAATATAATGAATATTAAAAGAATTTTGGTTTCACAACCGGCTCCGGCATCGCCAAAATCACCTTACTATGACATCGCTCAGAAATATGGTGTGGAGATGGTGTTCCGTCCCTTTATCAAAGTAGAGGGGCTCACTGGAAAAGAATTTCGTCAGCAAAAAATCAACCTTGCCACATTTACCGGCGTGATTTTTACCGCCCGTACTGCTGTGGATCATTTCTTCAGCTTATGCAAGGAATTGCGCGTAGAGGTTCCAGCCACTATGAAATATTTCTGCACTACTGAATCCATCGCATTATATTTGCAAAAATATATCGTATATCGCAAACGTAAGATATTCTTTGGCACCTCCGGCAAGTTTGACGACGCTCAATTGCTACAAGCGCTCACCAAACACAATAAAGAGGTGATGCTCCTCCCCGTCTCAGACGTACACAAGGATAATGGCGAGCTCGCTAACTTAGAGAAAGCCGGCATCAGTTATACTAAAGCGGTGATGTATCGCACCGTGAGCAATGATTTCCAACCCGACGAGAAGCTTGACTACGATATGCTCATCTTCTTCTCACCCGTGGGTATAGCGTCTTTGCTGAAAAATTTCCCTGACTTCGACCAAGAGAAGGAGAATATCAAGGTGGCATGCTACGGTCCCGCTACTTGCAAAGCCGCCGAGGAAGCAGGCTTGAAGCTCGACATCAGCGCTCCCAGCCCCAAATTCCCCTCCATGACAGGCGCCCTTGAGAACTATCTCAAAGAGCACGCCTAAACACGCTCGATGACAGCCCTGCCCGTCACCGTCGCCAACTTTTTTGATATAGCCCTACAGCGACTTATATTATTAGATATGTAATCTCTGTTAGAATGAATAGCTATCAACCGCATATAAGCCGCCTCCTACTCAAGGAGACGGCTTTTCAAGATTTAATGCAGAAGCGCATTTTCAATGTGCTCCTCATCGCCAGCCCCTACGACATCTTCACCCTCGAAGAGGATGGTAGGGTGGAGGAACAGGTTTATTTCGAATATGTGGGGCTCAACCTATCGTCGCCGCCCCGCTTCATCAAGGTCTCCAACTTCGAAGAGGCTAAACGCCAGATGGAGGTGATGCTCCCCGATCTAATCATCACCATGCCCGGCGTGGAAATCACCGACACCATCGAACAAGCCAAAGAGATGCGCAGAGAGTACCCCAACATCCCATTTGTGATGCTCTGCCCCTTCTCGCGTGAGGTGAGCCGCCGCCTCGCCAATGCCGACACAGACGCCGTAGATTACGTCTTCTCATGGCTCGGCGACGTCGATCTTATCCTTGCCATCATCAAGCTTATCGAGGACAAGATGAACGCCGACAACGATGTGCTAAACATCGGCGTGCAGTCCATATTGGTAGTGGAGGACTCCACACGCTTCTACTCCTCCATGCTCCCCTTGCTATTCAAATATCTGCTCACACAGTCGATGAGCTTCTCCACCGAGGCGCTCAACGACCATGAGAAGATGCTACGTATGCGCGGCCGTCCGAAGGTGCTGTTGGCGCGTGATTACAACGAGGCGCGATTGCTATTTGACAAGTATGGCGACAATATGCTGGGCGTCCTCACCGACGTTCGCTATCCCCGCAACGGCGAGATGACGGCTGATGCCGGTTTCCGTTTCGTGAAACGCGTGAGAGAGCATGACCCATATATGCCGGTCATCATCGCCAGCTCAGAGGTGGAGAACAGACCGCGTGCCGCAGAGGTGGGCGCCGTCTTCCTGGATAAAAACAGCAAGACACTGCCGCAAGACCTGCGCGATGCCGTGCGCCGCAACTTCGGCTTCGGTGACTTCGTGGTGCGTGACCCGCATACCAACGCCGAGGTGATGCGCATCCACAACCTCAACGAGTTCCAGAAAAACGTATTCAATATCCCCACCGACGCGCTCTATGAGCTGGCTGCCAACAATAGCATCTCACGTTGGCTCTACAGCCGCGCCCTCTTCCCAATCGGGGAGGTGCTGCGTCAATTCAAGGTCACCGATATATCGCAAATAGCCACGGTGCGACAGCTTATCTTTGACACCATAGTGCGCTATCGCCGCAAAAAGAACCGTGGCGTCGTGGCCATCTTCCGCAAAGACCGCTTCGATAAATACTCCAACTTCGCCCGCATAGGCCAAGGATCGCTTGGCGGTAAAGGACGCGGCCTGGCGTTTATCGACTCTATCATAAAGAAATATCCGGAGTGTGAGGACTTCCACGGCGTGCAGATCACCATACCGCGCACCGTGGTGCTATGTACCGACATCTTCGACGAATTTATGGAGTCCAACGGGCTCTATCCCTTGGCGCTGTCAGACCGTCCCGACGCTGAGATTCTCGACGCGTTCCTCAAGGCCAGGTTGCCGCGCAGCGTCGATGACGACCTGTTGGCACTGTTCCAGGTGGTGGACCGCCCCTTGGCAGTGCGTAGCTCCAGTGTGCTGGAGGATTCTCATTACCAGCCATTTGCAGGTGTGTATAGCACGTATATGGTGCCACACTTCGACGACTCACACACCATGCTCCGCCATATCGGTGACGCCATTAAAGGTGTGTATGCCTCAGTCTTCTTCCGCGACTCCAAAGCGTATATGAACGCCACACGCAACCTTATCGACCAGGAGAAGATGGCAGTGATACTGCAAGAGGTGGTCGGCAAGGAGTATGCCGATATGTATTACCCCTCCTTTGCCGGAGTGGGTAGGTCGCTCAACTACTATCCCGTAGGCGACGAACAAGCCGAAGAGGGGGTAGTGGAGGTAGCCGCCGGTCTGGGTAAGTATATCGTCGATGGAGGGAAGGCGTTGCGCTTCTCCCCGGCGCATCCCGACAAGGTGCTTCAGACCTCTACGCTGGAATCAGCCTTGCGCGACACCCAGACAGAGCTGTGCGCGTTGCCATCGAGCGCCCATGCCGCAGAGGTGATGGCTGCCGACGATGGATATAACCTCGCCAAAGTGAGCGTGGCAGACGCCTTCGCAGCAGGTGCCCTGAAGTTTATGGTCTCCACCTTCGACGCCAACGACAGGATCATTCGCGACAGCGAGTTCGGCCCGGGACGAAAGGTGATGACCTTCGCCAATATCCTCAAGCAAGGGGTGTTCCCCTTGGCAAAGGTGTCGGAGTTTATGCTCACCACCGGCCAATATGAGATGGGCCGCCCCGTGGAGATAGAGTTTGCCGGTATGGTTAACCCCAACGCCATGGGTAGCGAGCACAAGGGCTCTATCTATTGGCTGCAGATACGACCCATCGTCGATCGCAAAGAGATGCTCGACAATTCATGGCTCGACCGCCCCGACGAGGATATGATTCTCCGTAGCGAGACCGCACTGGGCCATGGCATCACCGATGGCGTGCGCAATATACTGTATGTCAAGCCCGACACGTTTGACTCAATGCGCAACCCGAGCCTCGCTCAGGAGATAGACCGCATCAACAGTGAGATGGTGGCGCGCGATGAGCAATATATCCTTATCGGTCCCGGACGCTGGGGCTCCTCCGATCCGTCGCTGGGTATCCCCGTGAGATGGGCGCAGATAGCCGGAGCACGGCTTATCGTTGAGGCCGCGTTGCCCGGATATAGGATAGAACCGTCGCAGGGCACTCACTTCTTCCAGAACCTCACCTCCTTTGGCGTGGGATACTTCACCATAGATGAGAACCGCGGCGAAGGGTTTATCAATAGCAAATACCTGGCGTCGCTCCCCGCCGTTTATGAGTCGGAGGGGCTGCGCATGGTGCGCTTCGAGGAACCGCTGACCATAGCCATCAATGGCCGTAAGTCTAAGGGCGTAGTACTTAAACCATTAAGCACGGAGGAGTGTTAGATGGGTAAATGGCGCACACTGTTCCACCCCTTCAGGGCATGGATGGAGCATGAGAACACACGCATAGACCTCAACTCCGCCCTGGAGCGTGAGCGCGCGTGCGACGCACGTGTCGCAGAGCTGGAGGCTATCCTGTCGGAACAGACAGCGCGTATCACCGAGCTCGAAGCTGAGGCTAACCATGCCGCAAAACAGGCTGAGGCGAATATGCATGAGTTGCTGCGCGTGCGCCGTGAATATGATGAGTATCGCCATACCGCCCTCGACAGTGACGAGGTGCAGCAACAGATACAGGAGATAACCGCCATGGTGGAGAAGGTGGAGGCGATGAAGGAGCACTATGAGCGCCGTATCAAGATGCTGAAACATGCCCTCGCTGATGCCCGTGCTATCATCAAGGACCGCAGCGACTACGATTCGTTGCACCAGTTGGCCGTGATAGATATGAAAGATAAACGGCAATCGGCTAATAATGAAACCCTTAATAACACTATAGAAAACACTGACATGAAAGGTAAAAACAATTCAGAATATTATACGCCGTCGCTCTTTGATGAGGCGGAGCGTCAGGAGCGTCGCGTCCCCGATCTCAACGCCACCAAGGAGCCTACTCGCGATTGGCTGCAGCCCCTGCCCGAGGATTGACGTGCTAGCTGCAGAGCACGGTCGCCGCAAAGCATCGGTCGCCGCAGAGCACGGTTGCCACAAAGCACGGTCGCTGCAGAGCATCGGTCGCCGCAGAGCGGTCGCTCCAAGGAGCGTCCCTACCCCGTTAATACTGCAAGCCCGAAGGTGTCAGGGCGTTAGCCTTTCCCGCATCCCGCGTCGCTTGCTG
>CAZLJS010000012.1:0-18903 GCA_964559895.1 uncultured Sangeribacter sp. | reverse complement strand
TGGAATTGGATTTCAGCGAAGAGGATGTGGAGTTTGCCGACCGTAGCCGACTGGTAGCGCTGGCACACGAGATAAAGGACTACGTGGATAAATTGGCAGCCTCCTATTCCACAGGCCGTGCGCTCAAAGATGGCGTCCCCGTAGCGATAGTAGGCGTCCCCAACTCCGGTAAATCCACACTGCTCAACGCCCTCCTTGGTGAAGATAAAGCCATAGTGTCCTCCATAGCCGGCACCACACGCGACGTCATCGAAGACTGCGTGGAGATAGACGGCATCCTATTCCGCTTCATCGACACTGCCGGACTGCGTCATACCTCCGACGAGATAGAGACCATAGGCATCAGCCGCGCCGTCACTGCCGGTCAGAAGGCATCCATCATCATCAAAGTGCTGGATACGACCTCAGACATCGCAGCACAGCAAGCCACTATCGCCAGCTATATCAGCGACATAGAGGGCGCTAAAGTCATCACCGTATATAACAAATGCGACATTACAGCAGAAGCGGCACCATGCAGCGACACTAACGACATCGTTAACACTTCAGCGCCTTGCAGCGACGATATCCATATATCTGCAAAATCGGGATTTGAATCAGATTCAGATGATGCCGCTATCCATATCTCCGCGAAATCTGGATATGGTATGGAGAGTCTTCATAAAGCGTTGACAGCAGCCATCACAGCCGAAGTGAACCCCGAGGAGAGCCTTATGGTGACCAATGCCCGCCATTACGAGTCGCTCATCAGAGCCTCCGCTGACCTGCAACGAGCCCTGACAGGCATCGCCGACAACCTCCCCGCCGACCTTATCGCAATGGACGTGCGTGCCGCCACAACCACTCTATCAGAGATTTGCGGCACCATCACCTCCGACACCCTCCTTCATAACATCTTCGCCCACTTCTGCATCGGCAAGTAAGGGGCAGGGAAAGACAGACTCGGACTTCCACAGCGTGACATTGACATGTTCGACACACGCTTTGATAAATGGATGTAATACTAAATCTATTTTATACCCAAAAGGGTTCAATAATATTAATCGCAACGCTCTTTATACCCGTTAAGATATATACAATATAAGCACTGAAAGAGATTGTCGGTATTTATCTACGATTCTTTAAAGTGTGGAAGGATGGTGATCGTGATTTTGTTGGTGAAATTTGCGAATATTATTTTTCTGTTATATCTTTGTAATCAATAATTTATCCAAAAGTAATCAGTATAATGCAATAAACGATATAAAATGAAAGCACTACAAACTCTTAGAAATGTCATGGGCATGATGCTCATATGTTTCGGCGCATTGGTGTCAAGGGCTGAGATCCCTGAACCTACTTATGAACAGCAATGCTGGCCCGATGCTTACTCAGCCACGGATTGCCAAATGGTAACCAATCCCTCTGCGGCGTGCAACCAGGGTGTGGAACCCTTCTCAAAGTTCCTGGAGCAATGGAACACATCGCCGGAGTTCCGTATGGAGCGCGTCAGCAGTTACCCCGGTGGCTCCAGCAAGGAGGAGCTGCAACAGACGCTTTCCGAGGACCCTGAAAAGCTATTTGGCTTACTACCTGCCAAAGCACTTAAAGGCGCCAGAAAGGCTAAGTGCGCTACGTTCTACGCCGTGTCTGACAATTTCGTGGCGTATGGCGTATGGCTATCCTTCCCCAGAGAATTTTGCGGATACTTGCAGTTTGCCCGCGACACCGATGGTCTTTGGTACCTCGTGGAGGTGAATTATTACTAACGCTCCGTTAGGCTTTCTACCTTTTACAGTCCACAGAAAAATCCCGTTTTTCTGTGGATTTGTCATTTTTGTTCTGTCTGCAAGACAATTTTAACCCATTTTTGTTTTGTCAATAGAACAAAATTGTACTGTTTTTGTCTTGTTAATAGAACAATATTACTCAAAAATCAAATTAGTTATGCCACACATCGACATTAAATGCTATCCTAAGCATCTTACAGAGCAAGAATTACAAACCTTTGTGGAGGAGCTGACAGCGCTCGCCGTTAATCATCTTCATGCGCAACCCTCCGACGTCTCTATCAACTACACCGAGATACCCGCTCAAGAATGGAAAGCGGCGGTTTACGACAAGGAGATTCTCCCCAACCTGCCGCATCTGGCCAAGAAACCGGGGTATAGCATGTAACTAACAGCCACGTGTGATGCGATTGATGTGCCTCAAAATGTTTTGTGTCTAACTTCTGGGGTGCAACTTCAGCGTCATACTTGCGGCTATAACATTAAAAATGCCTCGGTGCTTCACAGCTCCGAGGCAAACTAACTACTACGATTTGGGCACTAGAGATAAGACAAGTTGTATTTGGAGAATTCCAAATCTGTCTTAGCTCTTGTGATCATGTTTTTATCTAGACGACCTGACTCACGCAGGTTGCTAAGTACCATATTTTCGTTGGATGTTCTGGCACCAACCACAGCCATTAGGTAATAAGTAGTGGCGTCGGGGTTAGTGATTGATGACAAAGTCTGTTTAGCAGTGGTGTAGTCCTTGGCGAGGATCTGCGCCAAAGCGGCGTTGTTGGACTTGGTGTCGCCGAAAGCGTTTTGTGCTTTGCTAAGCTCGCCCTGGCTGAGGTAATATACGCCGAGAGCGTCGTTGAGCTCGGGAACGCCTGCTGCCGCGCCAAACTGCTCGTTGGCTTTGCTGTAATCGTTGTTGAGAAGTGAGATAAGACCAAGGTTCATCTCAGGCTCTTTTGCGGAGGGGTTGAGACGCAACGCGTGCTCGAAGTTGGCTTTCGCTCCGTCATAGTCGCCGGCTACGAATTGTGTGACACCGAGGTTATTGAATGTGCGATAGTCTGAGGTGTTGGTACCGGCTGCGGTATTATACACCTCCATCTTCTTCATATTGTCGTCGGTGAGGGTAGCGATGTAGAGGATCTCTTCAGCGGTAAGCTTGGAGGGATCGCTGTTGAACTGGTCGATAAGCTCTTGGTCAGACTTGCCGATAACGTTAATGGTAGCCTGTACGCGAGAGTAACGCAGCTGCGGGAGCACTTGGTCGGCGAGCTCATTAAACACGCTTGCCATGTTGCGTATCTCCTTCTCACGTTGTTCGGGATCGGGATACATTTTCAACACGCTGATGATAAGGTCTTTATCCTGAATATTGGAGTTTTGCACCAATTTCTCGAATCCGTCCCAATCCTCGGGGGTGAAGTTGGAAGTAAGCTCACCAAACTCAGTGATTTTATCCTTTTTCAGTTGGTTTGACACCAGCGCTGTGGTGTTTTTCTCACGCTGTGAAGCCAATTTGGTATTGAAATCCAAAGAGCCCTCAGGGGAAGCGTATGAGTTGACAGTGACGCCTGCTATCTCTTGGTTAGCGGCGGCGTTGGCCTCTTGTAGGCGTTTATTTAGGTCGATATAATCCGATTTAGCAGTCTCGGAATTACGCACGTTTGCTTGGTTGATAAGGAAGTGGATATCGGCGCTGTATTTCTCAGAGATGACTTTCTGGAAATTATCTTTGGCGATAGCGGGATAAACGGTAGCGGCGGAAGCGAGTGTGGAGGTGGCGATGATGCCATAGCCTACTTTCACGCGTGGCAACGCATATGTCTTACCGTTTTGATCCACTTGGAAATCGAGATAGAGGGTAGATTGCGCCATCTCGGGGGAGTAAGCCACATTGAAGGGGATAGTGACAGTGCCACCATTGGTGTAATCCACTACCTGGCCGTTAGCTCTCACGTCGGAGCCTTGGATGATGGTGTAACCACCTTTAGCTTCGCCATAGGTAACATTTCCGGTGTAAGCGTTGGAGCCTGACTCCTCCCATTGAAGCACGGGGGTAGCGGTGACCTTGGCGTTCTTAAGCATAAACTTGGCGGGGATGCGACCAACAACTGTAGCGGGGACGCCGCCACCTACTGTCTGGAGTGGTGTTGGGTCAGTGGTGAAATAGTCGCTTTGGAATTGTCCTAATTTCTTAGAACAGCTACCAAATAAAAGAATCGTTGCTGCTGAAGCAACAAGCATTACGTCCTTTCTCATCGGTTTTATGTTTTATTCGTTTTATATTCTGTCGTATTAGTTGCTCGATGGTATATGTGGCAAGGCACTCCCGCCACATGTTAAAAATTTTGAGTAAAGGTAGTTAAAAAAACGGGATTATCACAACATTCCGATAAATATATTTTTTAAAAATTCATAAATGGCAGAATATCAGCAAATAAAGGGATAAATGTAAAAATTTTTCAAAAAAAGTTGCGAAAATACTTGCGGAGTCCGGTAAAATGTCGTAACTTTGCAGCGCAATTCTGAGAAACACCAATGCAGAATTGACGAAAGAGAATGACTCCGTGGCTCAGTTGGTAGAGCAACTGACTCTTAATCAGTGGGTCGTGGGTTCGAGCCCCACCGGGGTCACTAAGCGCTGAAATCTTGCGATTTCAGCGCTTTTTCGTTGACAACGAGACTGTTATTTTTACGCAATCTCTCTGTGCGATAAAAAATATTCTCGCTATTTTTTAGTTATATACTTATAACACTGCAGTATTACAATGACACAATCTAAACAAGCTTTGGTGAAAAGGGAATATCTGATACCATTCATTTTGGTAACCCTACTCTTCTTCTTATGGGGCTTCTCACGCTCTATCCTCGATGTGCTCAACAAGCATTTCCAAGAGGCGCTGAATATCTCAATGACCCAATCGGCAAAGGTGCAGGCTTCCACATATATAGCGTACTTCTTGATGGCGCTCCCCGCGGGGATGTTCATCACCCGCTTCGGATATCGCAAAGGGGTGGTCACCGGTTTGCTGCTCTTCGCCATTGGCGCCTTCTGCTTCATCCCCGGTGAAGCCATTGGATCGTTTAATCTCTTCCTAGCTGCGCTATTCATAGTAGGCTGCGGGCTGGTATTCCTGGAGACCTCCGCCAACCCCTACATCACAGAATTGGGCGACAGTAGCACCGGTGCCAGCCGTCTCAACCTCGCGCAATCGTTCAACGGCCTCGGATGCATCTTCGCCCCCGCCATCGTAGCTCCGCTCATATTCCCCGAGACAGGGGAAGCCAACATATCACTCCCCTATGGCGTGATGGGCGTCGTGGTCCTGCTCATAGCTCTCATCTTCTGCAAGGTCAAACTACCTGAAATCAAAGAGGATAGCGCAGAGAGCAGCGACGAGCCTATCCTATCGACAATAAAAGCGCTACTCACCACACGCCGCTTCATAGTAGGCGTATTGGCGCTCTTCTGCTACGAGATAGCCGAGATTTCCATCAATAGTTTCTTCATCAACTACACCACCTATGACGGGTGGATGAGCCCCACACAAGCCGCGGTATTGCTATCATTCGGCGGACTTATGCTATTTATGTTGGCGCGCGTGCTGGGCAGCTGGATCATGAGCCGCATAGCCGCCGAGAAGGTGCTGATGGTATGCGCCATAGCCACGGTGGCATGTTCGCTATTAGTAACGCTCGACCTGGGCATATGCTCCAAAGGGGCGCTCTTTGCCTGCTACGCCTTTGAAGCGATAATGTTCCCCACCATCTTCGCCATATCCATCAAAGGGCTGGGCAAACGCACCAAGATAGCCTCCTCCTTCCTGATGATGACACCGTTGGGTGGCGCCGTAGGGTCGCTGTTGATGGGTGTAGTGGCCGACAATTGCAGCATCTCGACAGCCTTCATCGTCCCCTGCCTAGGCTATGCCGTAGTGCTGATATACACACTTTTCGCAGCCCGCAGAAAGTAAAATATGCTTATAATCCTCCAAATCTATCATTTTTACACCACATTTGGAGGATTATAACGATGTTTTGTCAAAATTAAATATTATCTTTGCCGTTGAAAATCAAATTTAAACGCCATGATAATAGGACGAAAAGCAGAACAAAAAGAACTACTGGAAGCGGCTACATCTGAATATTCCAAGTTTGTAGCTGTCTATGGGCGTAGGCGTGTTGGTAAGACTTTCCTAATTAGAGAGACCTTCAACTACAATTTCACTTTCCAACATACCGGCCTGGCACGTGGCAAAATGAAAGATCAGCTTCTTAGTTTTCGCGCATCCCTTCAAAACGCATCCGGTAAAAAATACAACCTATTCAAAAGCTGGTATGACGCCTTTTTCGCTTTAGAGGAATGGCTGGGAGCTTTGCCCGAGGGCAAAAAGACTATATTCCTAGATGAGCTGCCGTGGATGGATACTCCGCGCTCTAATTTCATATCAGGTCTGGAACATTTTTGGAATAGTTGGGCTTCTGCTAGAAAAGATATTCTACTCATCACTTGCGGGTCCGCGACTTCATGGATAGTCAACAAACTTATCAACAACCATGGCGGACTGCATAACCGACTGACAAACAAGATTCTACTCCAGCCCTTCACTCTGGCAGAATGTGAACAATATTCGACAAGAAACGATCTAGGGCTAAGCCGATATCAAATAGTAGAGAACTATATGATAATGGGAGGAATACCTTTCTACTGGAGTATGCTGAAACGAGAACTTAGCTTAGCTCAAAATATTGATTCACTGTTCTTTAACAAAAACGCGGAAGGACTCTCTCATGAGTATGAGCAGCTATATGCCTCTCTATTTAATAATGCTGAGCCATATATGCAGGTTGTCACAGCTTTGGCTAAGAAAAGCAAAGGCTTGACAAGAGATGAAATTGCGAAATCTACGGTGCTGAAAACCGGAGGTGATTTAACGCGCTATCTTAACGAGCTTGAATGGTGTGGGTTTATCAGAAAATACAATTGCATCGGCAAGCAATCTAAAGATGCGCTCTACCAGCTAATCGACAATTTCACTCTATTCTATTTTCAATATATGAAGGGGAACAAAAACAATGACTCCCATTTCTGGTCCAACAGTATCGGAAGCGCATTGTATCGCACATGGAGCGGGCTCGCTTTTGAACGCATTTGCCTTCAGCATATAGAGCAAATTAAATCTGCTTTAGGTATTTCAGGCGTATTGTCAAATGTTTACAGCTGGCGCACTGAAGCAAATGAAGATAAAGGAATCGACAAAGCGCAAATTGACCTTCTAATAGACCGAAACGATGGTATAATCAATCTATGTGAAATGAAATTCTCAGAACAAGAATATGCCATAACACAAGACGAAGAGATGAAACTGCGCCGTCGTCGCGGCAACTTCATCGACGCCACCAAGACAAAGAAGGCTGTACACATCACTCTTGTCACTCCATATGGTATCAAAAGCAATATCCATGCTGCAGTGGCTCAAAATCAGATATGTATGGAAGACTTATTTCAATAATTCTTATGCTGTCTTGCCTGACACTACGGCGAGGATGTCCGCTTCGGAGGCACAGAATGGTCCGGAAGCCTCCAGCTTTAGCGTACACATAGCCGCGGCATAGCAACCCGCCTCGTAGTAAGTGGCGCCTTGGCTCTTTTTATATAAGTAACCTGCCATGTATGTGTCACCGCACCCTGTGGCATCCACTACGTCACGCGGCGGATAAGCCGGTATCTGGTAAAACTCTCCCTCGGCATAGATTAGCGAGCCCATACTACCCAATGTGAGCAGCACCTCTTTGACGCCACTGCGCGCCAGGCTCTCTGCCGCCTCTCGCGGATCAGTACACCCTGTCAGCACCTCCATCTCATGCTCGTTGACCTTGAGTATATCTATATATTTCAGTGCCTCTGCCTTATCGGCCCAATCCACGGCATACACATTCTCGCCGCGCACCTCTCGCAGATATCCCTGTGCATCTACGGAGAGAACACCCTTGCCCGACAAATATTTGATGACGTCCAGTGAGAAATCATCTGAGAGCAATGTGCCCAAATGGTAGTACTGCGCATCCACGTCGGTGAGATCAGCAGTGGTGAACGGGTCAGCTTTTGCCAACACGCGCTGGGTGCGGTTGTCGCTGTTCTCCCCATATTTATTCTCGAAATAGACGGAGTGGCGCGACGGCAACACCTTCACTTCGATACCTTCGGCGCGTATCTCCTCCACCGCGGACATCTCGCTCTGTGCGAGAGCAGTGACGAGCTTCAACGACGACGGGTCTAGATGACTGAACGCGTGCGCAAAATAATATGATGTGCCACCAGGCATATAGGCAGTGTGGCGCGGTGTGATAATTTTATCTAATGTGATATGTCCGATACAGCATACTTTGGCTGCCATGATTATTCCCTGTAATTAAGTTAGAACTTCGGTGAAAATGTCTGCAAAGTTAATAATTTTTTTGCTATTTCAGGTTTCATCGCCTCAGCTAAGGGTAAATCGGGCGGATTTATGGATAATACTTGCTTGAATCCGGAGCGCAACAGCAGCTCCTTATCCTTGATTTTTCCCGACAATAACGCCACCGCAACATTATGCTTTGCCGCATAGCGAGCCAGTATTGCCGGAAACTTTCCGCAGACGGTCTGAGCATCCGAGCAGCCCTCTCCCGTAATGACATAGGTGGCATCCTTCATCAGCTCATTGATACCTAGCCTATCCAGCAGCACCTCAGCACCGCAATAAGCCTCCGCGTTGAGATATTGCATAAAGGCATAGCCCAACCCACCCGCGGCTCCGGCACCATAATTATATTCCGCACGGCGTCCGGTCTTGCGTGTCGTGAAATGTGCAAACCGCTTGGCATATCTATCCAACCGCGCCACCATGGCATCGTCAGCGCCCTTCTGCGGAGCAAACACCGCCGCGGCACCATCCTTGCCGTATAGAGGATTTCGCACATCGCTACAGATAACAAATCGGCATCCTTTAAGTAGCGGGGAATCAATAGGATAGCGACCAAACAATGGCATCAGCCCCTTCAGCATACCTCTGCCGCAATCACTCGTAGCACTGCCGCCCAGTCCGATAATAAACTCGCGGCAACCTTTGCGATAGGCATCCACTATCATCTCGCCCACGCCGAAGCTGGTAGCTATCAACGGATTACGTTCTTTAGGAGCCAGCATAGCGAGTCCCACAGCCTGAGCCACCTCTATTATCGCCGTTTCATCGCGACGAAGATATTGCGCCATTACGCTACGCATCAGCGCGTCATGGGCAGGCACAGTAATCAGCTCGCCACCCATAGAACGATGCCACGCCGCAACCCATCCTTCCCCACCATCGCTGGCAGGTATGGTGATAATCTCCGCATCGGGATAACGACGCCGCAACCCCTCCGCGGCAGCCGCATTGGCTTCCTCAGAGCTCATGCACCCTTTAAAGGAATCAAAGGCAACGATAAACTTGCGATGAAGAGCGCTCTCCATGCCGTAGCGTTAAAGGTCGTCGGTCTCACCGGCATTGCGCTCCAGGATGGAGGCTGCCAGGCCATCGGCCGTCTGAATAATGCTTACCAAGGGATAGATCTTGCGCGCAGTGTCGTAGCATCGCTCATCCTCAAAACTATTCATATTGAGGCCCCACGCGCCCATATGCCATCGGATAGCCAGCATCTCGGCGTCGTCCATCTCCAAGCCGCTGCATAGCAACATGATGACAGACTTCTCGCCATGCCCCATAGGGAAATTCTTATAGCTGACCTTATATCCCTCGCTATCCTCCCAGATACCAACAGCATTCTTGCGCTTCTTTACCGAACGGTGATAAATGTCGCTCTTGCAGACGTCGTGAAGCAGGCTGGCGAGGATTATGCTATCCTCCTTGATATCATTCTCCAGCGAAGGGTCCAAGGGCTTCATGCTGTTCCAAACGGCCATAGCCGCGCGATACGTATTTAAGGAGTGCTGCACCAGTCCTCCCGCGGTATTGAGGTGATGACCTGCCGAAGCGGGCGCGGTGAAGAAGCCCAAGTCGTCAAGGTCTTCGATCACATTCTCCACACCCTCGCGCTTTGTGCTACGCAGTAAGCTTATAAACTCCTCTTTATTTGCGTTGATATCTATACTCATGGTCTTATGATTAAATTTCGCTATTGTTTACCCTACAAAGTTACAAATTTTTCGGAAAATGATTAACTTTGCGACATGAACACTGAATATTTACAGCAATTTGAGGAGAACCTTCTGAAAGAGTTGATGCGATTGTGCCTCAACAAAGGTTTGATGGGAAAAGTTTTACTCCACAGTGACGACATCGACGCTCGCTGGAAAGAGATTGCGCCGGAATATATGGCAGACGCGGTGAAAGAGATCGCGCACTACCCCACCGTATCAGTAGCGTGGGCGGCATATCTGGGCATGGGCGTCGCCAGCGGTTGGGACAAGGATTGGGAGAGGTATAGCAGTCTCCCCTATCAGAGCTATTACGGACCCCGCGGCTTCGACGACATGGATGAGCATATCATGCAAAAGGAGCTGGGCATCACTCAAGACATGGCAAAATATGCGGTGTTGGAAGATATCATACGCACCTGTGGCGAGACCACCGTGGCAATGATACGCCATGAGCACATAGAACCGCAGAGCGTCACCGCCTTCTACATTTACGCCCGTGCCTGTCGCTGTATGTTCCGCATCGGCGAGTCTTTAGCTTTAGCACATCTAGGATACAAGATTGAGTCGATTTAACGGCCTTAGACCGGGAAGCAAAAGAAAAATATTTTGAACAGAACAGCTCCGCACGAGGAAAAGGGCATCTCACCAAATCTAGGGCAGATTTACAGAGTCTAGGGCGCGAGTCTATCGTAGCGTGGTTGCTATCAAGCGGACGCTCCAAGGAGCGTCCCTACACCGCTTGTTGGCACTAGGACATGCCACCCGCTGCACTGCCGCCACGCCATCCGCTACTCAGCGACCAAAGCTTGCCTTTTGACTAGCTATTACGAAAAAAGGCCCTTGAATAATCAAGAGCCTTGGTCGGTTGTAATCTATATTTTCTATCTAGCGTTGTAAGCCTCCAGTGCTTTCTCGAGGATAAACAATGCTCGTTTGAGATCCTCCTTGCATAGCACGTAGGCGAGGCGCACCTGGTCCTTACCCAGTCCGGGAGTGATATAGAATCCTGCCGCGGGAGCCATCATCACTGTCTCTCCCTCATATTCGAAATCCGAGAGGCACCATGCGCAGAACTTCTCCGCGTCATCAACGGGCAACTTCGCTACGGTGTAGAAGGCGCCCATTGGCAGCGGGGTGTAGCATCCGGGTATCTTGTTCACGCCGTCGATAAGGCACTTACGGCGCTCCACATACTCCTCATAAACCTCACGCGAATATGCCTCTGTACCCTCGATAGACGCCTCAGCCACAATCTGTCCCAGCAACGGCGGCGACAAACGTGCCTGACAGAACTTCATCACCGTCTTACGCACTCGCTCGTTCTTGGTGATTAGCGCGCCTATGCGGATGCCGCACTCTGAATAGCGCTTGCTCACCGAGTCGATGAGGATCACGTTCTCCTCGATGCCCTCCAGGTGCATGGCTGAGATATATGGCGAACCGGTGTAGATATACTCTCTATACACCTCGTCGGAGAAGAGATAGAGGTTGTATTTCTTTACAAGGTCGCGGATCTGGTTCATCTCGCGCTGGTTGTAAAGGTAACCGGTGGGGTTGTTGGGGTTACAGATGAGGATGGCGCGTGTGCGCTCGTTGATAAGCTCTTCAAACTTCTCCACCTTAGGCAAAGAGAAACCCTCGTCGATAGTCGTGGAGACGGTGCGAATCACGGCACCTGCAGAGACGGCAAACGCCATATAGTTGGCATAGGCAGGCTCGGGGATAATAATCTCGTCACCCGGATTAAGGCACGACATGAAGGCGAACAATACCGCCTCTGAGCCACCTGTGGTGACGATTATCTCATTGGGATCGAGTTTAATCTGATAGCGTTTGTAGTATTTAGATAGCGCCACACGCAGCGATTTATACCCCTGCGACGGACTATATTCCAAGACTGTCCTGTCGATAGTTTTTAGCGAATCGAGCGCCTTCTGCGGTGTGCATAAATCGGGCTGACCGATGTTTAAGCGATGTATCTTCACGCCGCGTTCCACAGCAGCATCTGCCAATGGTGCCAGCTTACGTATAGGGGACGCAGGCATTTGCATACCGCGCTCTGAAATCTGTAGTTCTTCTGTCATTGCATGATCTTTATTACCTCGAAAAAACAGCGTATTATCTATTACACTACTCTTCCTGCAAAACTTTAAGCCACAAAGTTAGCAAAAATCGTTGGTATTTGGTAACTTTGCAAAAATTTTTGGACTAAATGAACGCATTGTTAACGATTGGGTTGCTGATCATCTCCAATATCTTCATGACTTTTGCATGGTATGGACACCTCAAGCTTCAAGAGATGAAGATCATTAGCAGCAATACGCCACTCTACATTGTGATATTGATGTCGTGGGGAATAGCCCTGCTGGAATACTCCTGCCAGGTACCCGCCAATAGGATTGGTTTCATTGGCAACGGAGGCACCTTCTCGCTCATGCAGCTGAAGGTGATACAAGAGGTGATAACACTGGTAATCTTCACCCTCTTCACAGTGGTCTTCTTCAAAGGGGAATCGCTGCAGTGGAACCATTTCGCAGCCTTCCTATGCCTGGTGGCTGCCGTTTACTTCGTGTTCATGAAATAAAAAACCGCGCAAAAACGTTTATACAGTGATGAAGCAGCATCTGTATATAGCACTTATGGGCCTCGCCACTATGCTAATGGTGGTGCTAGCCTATATACCCCATCATCACCACGAGGGGGCTGTGTGCATGACCACCGAGCACTGCGACACCGATAACCGCGATAATGACCGCCATACTCAGCACTCCAACCATGGCGGGGAAAGCTGCATGGAGAGCACCAACTTCATCGTCTCCAAAATCACAACTAACAATAGCGCCAACTACTCTTCCACCCTATTATCAGCCATCATCCTTAACATTCTGGCTCAAACAGAGGTAGATAGCGATGAGGATAGCGCGGTGGAAGCACCCTACATAAATCTCTATCATTCTGTCGATTACAGCGGCGGACGGTCTCTACGTGCCCCGCCTCGGGTGTAATGTGTCTTAATATTTAGATATTATATGGTGCGCCCGATGCGTGCCTATCTCCTTACATTACTTATATACCCACTAATTTTAATAGAATGAAAAATAAATTCATGCTCTTGAGTCTGGGAGCATTACTATATCTTTTACCGAGCTGTGGTGGCGCTAAAGATGCCGATCACGACGACCATGACGAGCACGCAGAGGGTTCCCACAGCGATGAGATCGTTTTCACTAAAGCACAAGCGGAGTCAGCAGGCCTCGAGACAGAGGTAGTGGCGGAAGCCCCATTCGACTTCGTCATCAAGACATCAGGCAAGATCCAGTCGCCGCAAGGTAGCGAACAGACCGTTGCTGCTACAGCCTCCGGCATAGTACGCTTCGCCAACGCCTCCCTCACTGAGGGTAACGCTGTCGGTGCCGGCACTACCATAGCATATATATCCTATAAAGAGCTTCCCGAGGGTGACCCCGCCGTGAAAGCCAAAATCGAGATGGAAGCCGCCGAGAAGGAATACAAACGCGCCGAGTCTCTCGTGGCAGACAAGATTATCTCCCAACGCGAGTTTGAGAGCATTCGTTCGGCTTATGAGTTGGCAAAAGCCACATACCATAGCCTTAGCGCCTCCGCTAGCGGGGGTAGCAAGAGCGTTGCCACCTCCATGGGTGGTTTCGTAAAACAGCTCCTGGTGCGTCAAGGAGACTTCGTCAACATCGGCGACCCTATAGCTGTCATCTCCCAAACACATAAATTGCAACTCCGCGCCGAAGTGCCCGAGAGCGGGTTCAGCCACCTCTCCGCCATCACCGACGCCAATTTCCATACCTCATACGACGACAATACCTTATACAAGATGTCGGAGCTTAACGGCCGCGTCGTCTCCTACGGCAAGAGCGTCGAGGACGGCTCACCTTATGTGCCTATCATCTTTGAGTTTGACAACAGAGGCAGCATCGTGGGCGGCACTTATGCCGAGGTATATCTCTTGGGCAAAGGGAGCCGCACAGCCATATCCCTCCCCATCGAGGCTATCACAGAGGAACAGGGACTATACTATGTCTATATCCAGGTCGATGAGGATGGCTATATGAAACGTCAAGTGGAACTGGGCGACAATAATGGCGAGCGCGTGGAGATACTCTCCGGCGTCACTGCCGGTGAGAGAGTCGTCACCAAAGGTGCTTACAATGTCAAGATGGCAGCTACCAGCACTGAGATACCTCACGGACACCAACACTAAAGGAGGGTAAAGTATGCTGAATAAGATCATAGCATTCTCGCTCAAGAGGCGAGTCTTAATACTGCTTAGCGCCGTGTTGCTGCTCATAGCGGGTCTATACACTACCAAGAATATGGAGATAGACGTCTTCCCCGACCTCAATGCCCCCACAGTGGTAGTAATGACCGAGGCCAACGGTATGGCGCCCGAGGAGGTGGAACGTCTGGTGACATTCCCCGTGGAGACTGCTGTCAACGGTGCCACTGATGTGCGCCGCGTGCGTTCATCATCCACCACCGGATTCTCCATCGTTTGGATAGAATTTGACTGGGGCACCGACATCTATCGTGCCCGCCAGATCATCGGTGAGAAAATCAGCGGCATTGGCGAGACTCTTCCCCCGGGTGTGAGCACTCCCGTCATGGCACCGCAATCATCCATCCTCGGTGAGGTGATGTTTGTGTCGCTGACCTCCGACAAGGTATCGCAACAGGATCTGCGCACCATAGCCGACTGGAGCATCCGTCCCCGCCTATTGGCTACGGGTGGTGTGGCTCAGGTATCTGTCATCGGTGGCGAAATAAAGGAGTACCAGATACAACTCAACCCCGACAAGATGCGCCGCTATGGCGTTAGCCTCGACGAGGTAAGCGCCGCGGTGGAGGACATGAACCGCAACGTTGCCGGTGGCGTACTCTATGAGTATGGTAATGAGTATATCATACGTGGCGATTTAGCCACCAACAACCTCAGCGAACTGGGCATGACTCCGGTGAAAAACACCGAGCTCGGGGATAAGGCTATCCTCCTCAACCAAGTTGCTGATATAAAGATAGGCAACAGCTCACCAAAGATGGGCGTAGCCTCAGAGAAGGGTAAAGACGCGGTAATCATCACCGTCACTAAACAGCCCAACACCGGCACCATCGAGCTATCCGACAAAATAGACGCGACGCTCACCGATATCCGCAAATCCATCCCCGAGGATATCAACATCTCCACCGATATCTACCGTCAGGAACGCTTCATCAACAGCTCCATCCACAACGTGGTGGAATCACTCTACGAGGGTGGCATCTTTGTGGTGATTATCCTTTTCATCTTCTTGATGAACGTGCGCACCACGATTATCTCGCTCATCACCATCCCGTTGTCGTTGGTAGTGTCTATCTTGGCGTTGCACCTCATGGGCTTCACTATCAACACTATGAGCCTTGGTGGTATGGCTATCGCTATCGGCTCGCTCGTGGATGACGCCATCGTGGATGTGGAGAATGTGTATAAACGACTGCGACAGAACCGCAGATTGCCCGAGGAGCAGCGCCTGAAGCCTATCAAGGTGGTGTTTGAGGCCTCCAAGGAGGTGCGTATGCCTATCCTCAACTCCACGCTAATCATTGTAGCTAGTTTCTTGCCGCTATTCTTCCTCTCCGGCATGGAGGGACGTATGTTGGCACCGCTTGGCGTAGCGTTTATCGTAGCCCTCGCAGCCTCCACACTGGTGGCGTTGACGTTGACTCCGGTGCTCTGTAGCTACCTCCTCACCAATGATAAGAAAGAGAAGCAGAATAAAGAGCCTATCGTGTCACGATTCCTTGCCAATGGGTATAGCAAGCTGCTGGAGTGGACTCTGGCTCATAAAAAGGTCGTTCTGTCATCGACGATAGCGCTCTTTGTAGTGGCGTTGGTAATATTCTGTGGCTTGGGACGCAGCTTCTTGCCACCGTTCAATGAGGGTTCGTTCACCATCAATATCAGCACCATGCCTGGCATCTCTTTAGAGGAATCGCAGAAAATCGGTGCCCGTGTGGAGAATATGCTACTCAGCATACCGGAGATTAAGACCGTAGGCAGAAAGACCGGCCGTGCCGAGCTCGACGAACATGCTCTCGGTGTTAACAACTCCGAAATTGAGGCGCCCTATGAGCTTAAGGACCGCAGCAAAGATGAGTTGATGAAGGATATCCGCCAAAAGCTAGCCCTTATCCCGGGCATCAGCGTGGAGGTGGGCGCTCCTATCTCTCACCGTATCGACGCCATGCTCTCCGGCACCAAGGCAAGCATCGCCATCAAGCTATTCGGCACCGACCTGAACCGTATGTATGCCATCGGCAATCAGATAAAGAGTAAAATATCTGATATAGAAGGTATTGCCGACCTCAACGTAGAGCAACAGGTGGAGCGTCCGCAACTGCGCATAGAGCCTAAGCGCGAGATGCTTGCTCAATATGGCATCACCATGCCGGAGTTCTCACGCATGGTAAGCACCCTGCTTGGCGGCACCGTGGTTTCGCAAGTGTATGAGGGCAACAAGGCGTTTGACCTCGTACTGAAGATTGGCGATAGCAACCGCGCTTCCATGGATGATATACGCAACATCTCCATC
This sequence comes from uncultured Sangeribacter sp., assembly GCA_964559895.1. Lineage (GTDB taxonomy): Bacteria > Bacteroidota > Bacteroidia > Bacteroidales > Muribaculaceae > Lepagella. The sequence goes on along the minus strand of CAZLJS010000012.1, from coordinate 2,359 downwards.
GACGCGAATGGCAGAAAGATACCGCTCAGCGACATAGCACGTGTCACCTCCTCGGCAGGTCCCAACACCATCAACCGTGAGAACGTGGCGCGCAAACTGGTCATCTCTGCCAACGTCTCAGGCCGCGACCTCCTCGGTGTGGTCACCGACATACAAAAGATTGTAGGTAAGGAGATTACTCTTCCCGAAGGGTATCATATCGAATATGGCGGCCAGTTTGAGAGCGAACGCACCGCATCGCGCACGCTGCTCATCACCTCCATCTTCTCCATCTTGGCTATCTTCCTGCTGCTATACAACCAGTTTAAGGACTTCAAACAGAGCGCTGTGATTCTGCTCAACCTACCGTTGGCACTTATCGGTGGCGTCTTCTCGCTATGGATCACCAATAGCGTCATCAGCATCCCCGCCACTATTGGATTTATATCGCTGTTTGGTATCGCCACTAGAAACGGTATGCTACTGGTAGCGCGCTACAACGACCTGCGCGAACAGGGACACTCCATCCATGATAGCGTGATGATCGGTTCTGCCGACCGTCTTAACCCGATATTAATGACCGCGCTCACCTCCGCTTTGGCACTGATACCTATGGCTGTGGGTGGCGACCTCCCGGGCAACGAGATTCAAAGTCCTATGGCGAAGGTTATCCTTGGCGGTCTGTTTACTTCGACGCTGCTCAATGGTCTTATCGTGCCGATCATGTATATTATCTCGCATAAGGAGAAGAAGGGCGAAGCTGGCGAGGCTGGTAGCGCTGATGAGGATGGTGAAGCTGGTAATTCTTATGAGTCTTATAAATCTTATAATTCTGATAACGATGAATAAAAAAATAATAGGAAGAGCAATAGCAATAGGGGTAGCGAGTGTCCTCCTCCCGCTAACTATGCAGGGCGGAGAGCGGCTCAATACGCTTTTGGACTCAATCGAGAGCCACAACACCACGTTGGCGGCATTGCGCCAAAGCGTGGAGGCGGAGAAGATTGGCAACCGTACCGATATCTACCTCCCCGGTCCGGATGTGGAGTTCAACTACCTCTGGGGCAACAATGGCATCGTGGGCAACCGCAAGGACTTTAAGCTCACTCAAAGCTTTGACTATGCCACTATTAGCGGTAAAAAGAGCCGCGTCGCTGATGCCAAAAATCAGCTAGTAGAATTGCAATATAAGGGTGAACGCCTCAACGTCCTCCTGGAAGCTAAGCAGCTATACATGGATATCGTGTATTGCAACGCTATGCTTAAGGAGCTGGGCGACCGCCACGAAGCTATCAACGATATTATCGCCATGCAAAAGCGCCGTCTCGACAGCGGTGAAGGATCGCAAATAGAGCTCAACAGCGCATTGATGTCGGAGGCAACCATAATTGGCGAGGAGTCGCGCATCGCTGCGGAGAGAACCGGATACCTGTCGGAATTGGCACGTCTCAATGGTGGCATAGCCGTCAACGTAGAAACGGACTCGTACGATGCTATATACCTCCCTGCCAACTTTGATGATTGGTATGCAGTAGCAGCTGCCAAGAATCCTGCGCTGGCTTATGTCCAACAGGATATCAAGACGCAGGAGGAGAATGTGGCATTGGCAAAATCAGAAAACCTACCCACGCTCACCGCCGGATATATGAGCGAGAGCACCGTGGGAGAGACCTACCGCGGCATCACCCTGGGGTTGTCAATACCGTTGTGGTCCAACAAGAACAAGGTGCGTCAGGCAAAGGCCGAGAGCCTTGCCGCGCAACTGCGTGCCGAGGATGCCAAACAGCAATTCTATGGCTCGCTACTCACCCTTTATCGACGCACCGCCGCGCTGAAAGAGGCCACTGAGCGCTACCGCACCGCCATGACGAATGCCAACAGTACCGCGCTGCTCAAGAAGGCTTTAGACGCCGGCAAACTGACGATGATAGAGTACCTCACCGAGAGCAACCTCTACTACACAGCCTTCAGTGACGCCCTCGCCACCGAGCGCGACTATCAGAAAGCCTATGCCGAGCTAACCGTCTATGAGTAAATAGATTACCTACTTAAGTCACACACAGATTCATAACGACATACATAAGAGGCAGTTACGCTACCAAACCAACAAAAATCACCTGCTGTTGAAATATAAACAGCAGGTGATTTTATTCTATCATTTAAGTTTGAATTCTGACCTATCTACGCGGTTAGTTGGTGCGGAGCTCCCAGAAAGCGACGGCGGAGGCTGCAGCGACGTTGAGCGAATCGACGCAATGCGCCATGGGGATTTTGACGGTATAGTCGGCAGCGGTGATGGTGGCTTGCGGCAACCCGTCACCTTCAGTGCCCATGATGAGGGCAAGGCGCGGCTGCGCTTTGAGTATCGGGTCGTCGAGGG
>CAZLJS010000011.1:0-19683 GCA_964559895.1 uncultured Sangeribacter sp. | reverse complement strand
TTGCCTATTCTGGCGTGTCGCTTTATCCATTTATGCTGCGGTCCAGAGGATTGCGGGGCTCAAACTTGGGGGACTTAGGCGATGCGGGCTTCTTTGCTTTTGATGATTTATGGCGCTTAGTGGGTTTCTCTTGCTTAGCCTTTTTCTCTTGCTTAGCGGGTTTCGTGTGCTCAGCTGCGGGGACGCTATCCGGTGCGGATGTGTCGGGAGCGGACTTCGTGGGTAGCGGTAGTTCACGGTAGGAGGGGAGGTCGGCAGTGGGTAGGATGTGCGGCAATATGAAAGTGAGCGCGAGAATTATCACGCATATTATCACGAGGGCTGTCACCCCGCGGCGCTCTTTGCTGTTGAAGTTTCTCATGGTCAATGCATTAGAAGGGGTATCCCAAGGCTAAGTGGAAGGCGAAGGCGTCGCGGAACGGTATGTTGAAATAATGGCGTGAATAGTCGGCATAGGGGGCATGGATGCCGTATCCCAGGTCGGCACGTATCACTATCATACTCATGTCGTAGCGGATTCCCACACCGGTGCCGACAGCCAGGTCGCGCAGGAAGTCCTTGCCGGTGATCTTGCCACCCGGGCGTAGCGGGTCATCCTTGAGTAGCCATACATTGCCCGCATCGAGAAACGCCGCGCCGTAGAAGTCTCCAAAGAGCGGGAAGCGGTATTCGGCATTCATCTCCACCTTAAAAGTACCTGTCTGGTCGAAATAACCATTCACGTTGTCCGAGGCGGCGTGGTAGCTGCCCGGGCCGAGGCTGCGCACCGTGAAAGCTCGTATGGAGTTGGCGCCACCGATATAGAACTGCTCGGAGTAGGGCACCTCTGAGGAATTGCCATAGGCATGTTCGGCACCGATGAGGAAGCGTGTCACTAGCCAATGCGCCGTACCCGCTATCAAACGGCGTGAATAGACGAGTTGTGCCTGCGCCTTGACGAATTGTGAGAAGGGGGTGCCGAAGAGCTTCTTCACACCCTTGTCGCCGCAGAGACGCCAGATGCCGCTGAAGAGGTTGCCCGCTTCGGTGACCTGGAAGTTGAAATTGATGCCGTTGGTCTTCTCCCGTTCCAGATATTTGTCGAGGGTGTAGCTATAGCTCAGCTCGGGGATGAACTGGTTTTGGAATGACAGCGCGATGGCGGGGTTCTCAGCCATGATAGAGTCGAAGGCGGCGGTGGTGCGGTCCAGCTTAGTGTAGGTGAGCTTGAAGGGGGTGAAGGAGTGCGACACATTGCGTGTGGTCTGCCAGTCATATTGTATGCCGGTGTTGAATTGGCTCATCCTGAAATAGTGTGGCCTGTTGAGCACGCTTGCGCCGATGTTGATTTTAGTCCAGTTTATCTCACGCTGTATGCGCTTGATGAATGAAGGTGCCAAGAGACGTGGGAACGCCAGCGAGGTGTTGACGCCAAACTCATAGCTGTTGAACAGAGAGGAGGAGTTGCGGCCTGTCTGCCATTCATAGTCGGCGTTGATGGCGAAGGTGAGCTTCTCCGCGCCACCGAAGATATTATTGTGCGTCAGGGAGGCGGTGAGGCCCGGACCGATGTAACTGTTGGATTTCGAAGCCACGTTCATCTCCAGCGATGCCTGCATGGGCTGGTCGTAGCGGCAGGTGATATACAGGTCCATGGTGGGGTTGGCGGCGGTGGTATCGACAGGGATAGGTTGTATCTCAATGTTGCTGAAGATGCCCAGCCGCGACAGCCGCAGCTGCGTGCGGTCCATATCGCGCACTGAGAATAGCTTCTTGTTGCGGAAGGTGATGCAGGAGGGGATGAGATTCTCTCTGACATGGGCGGGACGCATCACTATCACGTCCCCCTTGGCGGTGTCGAGGGTGTCGGGAGTGCCGGGGTTGTTGGTGTCTTGGCGCAGCAGCGTGGTCTGAATCTTGCCGGTGCGGTACTGCAACGTCGCCATCCTGGGAGTCGTTGACGACAGGGTGATTTTTACCGCTATCTTATGCTTGGAGATGGTGCTGTCGGCGAGGAACTCGATATATTCCGGGCTGAAGTAATAGAAACCGCGGTTGCGCATACGGTTAGTGATGGTGGTGCGCACAGCGTCTAGAGAATCCACGCAGAAGATATTACCGGGCTGGAGATAGCTGTTGCGGCGTGCCACAGAGTCGATAAACTGGCAGATGGCGTCGTCGCTATGGTTGATGTAAATCACCGAGTCGATGGGGTATGGTTCGCCGGTGTTGATGGTGTAGTTGACGCGAGCCTTTTTGCTGTTGCGCTTATCGTAGGCGAGCTCATAGGCGACAGTAGCGCCGAAATAGCCATTCTCTTTGAGCGTTTCTTGCAGCATCTGCGTCCTCACCTCCGGCTTAACGTCGCTGATGAGCACCGGTTGCGCCACCAACTTGCGGTATAGCCATCCCTTAAGTCCGCTTGATGATTCATTCCAGTTGTTATATACCCACAGTCCGATAGGGAACGGAGTCCTCACGTAGGGGGAGTATAGCGGATTGTTGGGTTTGACGTTGATGCTCTGCGCTAGCTCGTTCCTTAGGTCGGAGGGTAGCGACACCCCCTCGGGAGTGTTGACCACGAAATGCTTCACGCCGGTGTATAGCACCTCGTCGGAGTCCAGTCGCTTCGTGGTGGAGCAAGCTGAAAGGAGCAGCAGTAGCAGTATGATGGAGTATAACCGTAGTTTCATATCAATTATCGTTAGTGACTATGACCAGAGGCGTCTCGGTGGTGTCTGAGGGCGCGGTGGTGACGGAGTCGGTGGTTAGGGTAGCGCTCTTCCTCTTTCTCTTGGGCCGCAGCCATGAGAAGAGCTGGCTCACACGCTTCATCTTGCGTTGCATGACGTAGCCCACGCCCATCTCCGAGACCTCTCCCTCGAGGATATTCTCGTAGTCGTTGTGGCGGAATAGCTTGAGATACATACTCAGATTGTTGGTCTGACGCAGCATATATTCAAAGGATATGTCGCTGATAAGGTTCTGCGAGAAGTTCTCATCCACGTTGGCATCGGTGGAATAGTTGCCTCCCACTACTATCTTAAACCTGTTGTCAAACAGTGACTTGGATACCTGATAGCTGTAGCTGGTGGTAGTGCCGGTGCTTCCTGAGGTGGAGGCGCTGTAACGGTCGATGCCGAAGGATAGATCCACGCCGCGGATATTATTCGCCGCCCATGAATTGATTTTCGACTCGAGGAAGGAGTATAGCGGGTTGGTGAGCAGGTCGTTGGTGCTGGACGATGATGAGCCTGGTCCGGTGTATTTGCCATAGAGCAGCATATTCATCGCCTGGTTGGAGCGTTGGTCGGCGCTCATCGACTTCAGCTCGTTCTGGATGGAGATGTCGTTCTCCGCGTCGAGGTCAAAGAGGATGTTGGGGCTTTCGAGGCTTCCCGTGACAGCCACCGAGATAAGGAAGCTGACGAGGTGCGAACCGCCGCTGCTGCTCTGCACCGCGCTCTTGAGGCTCTCCTCCGCTGAGATGTTGAGCGTAGGATTCATCATGGTGCCGTTCCATAGGAGGTAGCTGCTGGGGTCTATCTCAAACTTCTTGTCGCCGATGACCGGGATATTGTAGCGAGCGAAGCCACTGCCTAGGGTGATTTGTCCGTTGAGCTTGCTGTCGCCCATATAACTCTGATTGTAAGTTAGTTGTCCGTAGGGTGATACCTGCACCTTATCCGTGCCGTTGTTGGATAGATTGATAGTGGCTTGGACGCCGTTGGAGATGTCGAGGCGTGCCGCAATCTTCATTCTCGAACTATTGTTGACCACGGTGTCGGGTTTCACCACTTGGGTAGTGTCGGAGAACTGCACGAATTTCACCACATCGGCGGCGTTTTGCTCCGTGAGCTGGTCGGCGTAGGAGAGGGTGTAATAGACGTCTGAGCCGCTCAGTACAGATGCATTGGCGTTGATGTTCAGTAGGCTCATGCTACCCTTTGCCGTGGCGTTGATGTTGAGCAGCAGCTTGCCGTATAGGTCGCTCTTGGCGCGTTTGTCGTTGTTGATGAGCATAAACTCGTCCCCTCGCATCTTCAGGTCGATGAGCGGCGAGGTGAGGTCTGTGGCATCTACAGTGCCATTGATTAGCAGCGGATTGCTGTTGGCGCCACGGATATTGTAATTCTCAAATTTGATGACATTGTTCTTGACCAACAGTGTGTCGGGGTCTAGCCATAGCTTACCACCCATGATAGGCAGATATACGTTGACAGAGTCGCATCTGACGCCACCGTTGAGGATAGGCTTGGAGAAGCTGCCGGTCATCCCCATTTCGCCGGAGACGCTGCCCGATAGCTGTGCCACATCCTTGCCCAAGAAGGGGTTGGCGATGGAGAGTGGGAACCGCTTTAGTGTGACGCCAATGTCGCCCGGGAGGATGCCTACGCTGTCGGGACGCAGTATGCCATGGAGCGTTAGCGCCTCCTTACCCTCCACCATTAGCGATAGGTCGCCACTGGTGTTGCCGTTGAAATCGACACCTGCGTCGAGGTGCGTGTCGAGGTTACCCACGCGTATCTTGTCGTAGTAGAGGTCGTTGACGCCCAGGCTGCCGCAGCCCGTGATGGCGCTACCCTCGTAGCCCAGCTCCAGATTGGCGTTGACAGCGCCGGAGATAGGGGGCCCGAAGAGCGACATTTTTAGGAAGTCTTGTATCTTAAGGTTCTCTATATCAACGAGTAGTGTCGGCGTCTCTTTCCCTTCATCTTGGCGGGTGTGTACCTCCACCTTACTCTCGCTACTATAAGCCGAGAGGTCGGCGTTGATGCTCTTGTCGAAGTCATATTCTATGTAGTTGTCGTCGTTGAACACCCACGGCATATATGCGATGGTGGCTTTCAGCGGGGTGAAGTGGAGTGTCATCAGCGAGTCGGTGACCGCCGCGGTGAGACCCAGACGGTAGCCTGTCTCCCCTTGCAGGTTCTGTTGGCGCAGGAAGAGCGACGCACGTTGCCCGCCCACATAACCGTTGACATTGACCTGGTGGAACTCGTCGAGGTTGCCCGCTGTGTTGCCCATGTGTAGCTTATAGTTGAGCAGGGAGTTGTTCTGGTCTAGCGACAACGTGAGCGTGTCCAGGAGCATTGTGCCGGTGTTGAACTCCGACACGATGGCGTTGCCCTGTATCTTCTCGCCGTTCTCCAGGTTGATATTGAAGTGGTTGGCGTTGATGCCATTAGCCTCCAGGAAGTTGCGTATATGACCGTCGGAACGGGCATCCACGTTAAGCCGGAATTGCGGCAGTGTGGTCTGTAGCAGCTCTACGTCCAGCGCCCTGGCTTTAATCTGGTCGGCGAGGAGCGAGGCGCTGTTGCGGCATTGCTCCATGAGCTGCTTGAGGGTGCTTTGTGCCGCGAAGTCAAGGTCTATGTTGGCGGCATTGACGGTGGTGGTGACGCTGTCTGTGCCTGCATGGAAACAGAGGTCTATGCCGCGTGGCAGGTTGAGGTAGGAGTCGGGGAGCTGCCAATCCACCTGCGACACGCTCATATCCACGTCGTATAGCCATTTGTCGGGGGCAGCGTTGGCGCGCAGCGTGAGGACGCCGCTGCCATTGCAGATATCTTTGGTGATGCCCAGCTCATGCAGGTCGGCATGGTTGAGGGTGGCACGCAGGTCGATGAAATAGTTGTCGGGAGCGATGGTGCCGGAGGCGTATATGTCGCCGTCGAGAAGTAGGTTTTGCGACAATAGATGAGCGTCGAAGGCTCCGTCGGCGAGGGTGACAGAGGTGTCGATATCCTCCAGCAGACGGTTCTGATAGTCAATGCTGTTGATGTTGGCGTAGATGGTGGTGCGGGCCCCATGCTTGGTGGGGTTAAATCCGGCACCGTCGGCATAAAGGGTGCCATCCACGACGCCTATCCCCATATCGGGCATGAAATAGCGCATATTGAGCCCGTGGATATCCACTTCGGCATGGTAGCTCTCGGAGTTAAGCCCCACGCGGCCTTCCGCGCTGACGTTGCCCTGTGGCGAGAGAAGGGCGAACTGCGCCGCATAGTTCTGACGCTCGGCAGTGGCTTTACCCTTGATGCTGAACGGTGGCAGAGGAATGCTCTTCATGCCGGCGATGCTTTTCACCGCCTCGGCGTTGATGACGTTGCCTGCAAAGGTGAGCTCACCCTTGAGCTTCTTCGGCTCCATAGCGTTGACGATGCGGCCTGTGGCGTTGAGTGTAAGTAGTTGTGATATAGATAGATCGCACTTGGAGATGCGCAGGTCGGCGAGGGAGCCTGACGCTGTCACCTTGGCGTTGATTGGTTGCGAACGAGGGATGAGCTTGGTGAAGGATGCCATGGCGGGCATGAAGCTGTTGATGTCGGGCAGCCCCACGGAGGCGTTAGCATTGAGATTGAACGCTCCCGAGGTGTCCATAGCCATCATGGGGTAGGAGAGATACGCGTCGGTGGAGATGCTGGAGAAGAGCGTTTTCACCGCCAGCTTGTCGAGGATGATGCCCGTGGTATCGACCTTGACATATCCCGAGCCTTCGGTGATCTGTATGCCGCAGCGCTCCTTGCCCGAGAGTAGGGTGATAGGTAGCTCCACCTCCGAGGCGCGGTTGTAGAAGTTGTTGAGGTGGATATTCAGTCCCGCCATGCTGATATATGAAGGGTCAAACCCTTTGGCTGCCTTAGTCCCTTTGGTGGCGTAGGTGGCGGTGAAATTCTCCAGCTTAAGGGTGTCGCCGGTCACTACCATTGGTATGGACTCATAGGGGGATGGCGCCGGAGCAGGGTGCGATGCTATGTATTTGGCAGTGGGGACGATATATTTGGCATCACCGTCGCGGAGCGTGGCGCTGCCGATGCTTATCTTGTTATCGACAAGGTTGACGTTGGCGTCGCGGACGTGCATCGTGGCTGAGGTGACGGTGAGTGTGTCGATGGTGGGGAGCATGGACATGGCGAAGCGGAAATCGGTCATCTCCGCATCCCGCACCTTGATGATGAATTTACCCGGCTCGGGAGGTGTCGGCACCTGTTTCCACACATCCATATAAACCTTGATATCGCCACCGGAGAGCTTCACCTTGTCTAGCGAGATGACACCGGTGGATATGTTGGCTGAGCAACGGGAATTGGTTTCCAGGTCGGCAGCGCGCATGGTGAGTATCATCGAGGAGTCCTTGGATACCATGCGGTAGTAGCCCTCTATGAGGTGCAGCTTGTTGACCTTGACGTCGAGGTTGAGCAGCGGCCTCACTTGCACATCGACTATCGCTTGGCGCGCGTTGACCATTGTGTCGCCGTTGACGTCCAACACCGTCACGCCGTCCAGCTCCACATCCAGCGGGAAACGGAGGCGAAATAGGTCGATGGAGGCGCGCATACCCGTGGCGTCGTATATCTGGTCACAGGCTATATCCTTGAGCCACGATTGGATAGGAGGTAGGTAGATGAGCCAGGGGAGTGCCAGCAGTACTATGAAGAAGATAAGCAGCGAGAGCAGCACACGGCGTAGCCATCGCCCCCTTTTTGGTGGCGAGCAGGGTGCCTCATTCTCAATAGCGTCTTGAGTGTCAGGCTTGTCTGCCGGCGCGTTTTGCTCGTGCTCTTCTATCATAAGCTGTCGCGGTGTTTGTTCATAAGATGTTTATATATGCAAATTTAGATAAAATCGGCGGAAATTACAAAAAAAATGCTGCCGCGTTGGTCTATGGCATAAAAACCGCATTACGGCATGAGGAGAGGAAATCGTGGAGAGGGAGCATGAAGACCATCTCTTTTTGCATAAAATAGGGGGATAATCTTAAAAATGGGGTGGCATAGGGGGTCTGAAATCTTAAAAAACGGAAAATATTGAAAGAAAATAGCTTATAATTTGGTGAAATCAAAAACCTTTCTTAATTTTGCAGTCCGAAAACGCAAATAACGAAAAAAGCAAAATAAAATGAAAAGAACTTTTCAACCTTCCAACCGCAGAAGAGTAAACAAACATGGATTCCGCGAGAGAATGGCTACTAAAGATGGTCGCAAAGTATTGGCTCGTCGTCGTGCCAAAGGTCGCGCTAGCTTGAGCGTTTCCGATTCTATCGCCGGAAAGTAAAAAGATATTACTCTTAGCCATAGTAAATGCGAGGATCCTATCATCACTGATGTCGGGTTCTTGCTTACGCTAATAAGAGAGCGCAGTGTCGTAGCAAGCGGCATTGCGCTCTCTTGTTGCGTTGTCGTGTCTGGAGGTTAGTTCCCCTTATAGCGTATGATAGCGTCGCCGAAGATGCCTACGGTCCATAGCCACCAGATAAGGATAAAGATTAGCACCAGGATGCCAAACCATATCCACCAGCGATTGTTGCGTTTGTAATTGCTGAATTTGCGATTGCGGGATTCGATGTCGCGCCGCAACTCGCGAAGGGTCTCCTCTTCGAGTTCGTTTTCTGTCCTCATGATGAATTAAGATTAAGTTTATTTCTATGTAACGTTTATGCGAGCTAAACGGTTTTGTAGCTTATGGGGCTTGTGAATCTTATAAGTCGTATAAGTCTTATAATTCTTATAATTCGTATGTGTCTTATAATTCGTATGTGTCTTATAATTCGTATGTGTCTTATAAAATATATACGATTAAAAGGAATTATGTTTTTATGTCTAAAAAAATCGCCATTATGTGCCTATGTCTAAAAAATATGTGCCTTATTATATGCAATTAGGGACGCCCACTCATGGACGTCCCTAATATCTGTATGTTGCAGTTTTATTATTTCTCGATGAGAGAAACGCCGGTCATCTCAGCCGGTTGCTCCTCACCCATGATGGCGAGCAACGATGGCGCTACGTCAGCCAAACGTCCGTTCTTAACCTTGGCATCCTTGTTGGATGTGATGTAGATGAACGGTACGGGGTTGAGTGAGTGGGCGGTGTTGGGCGTGCCGTCAGCGTTGAGCGCGCGGTCGGCATTGCCGTGGTCAGCGATGATGATAGCCTCGTAGTCGTGAGCCTTGGCAGCCTCTACCACGTCGTGAACGCAGCTGTCGAGAGTAGTGATAGCCTTCTGGATAGCCTCGTAGATGCCTGTGTGGCCTACCATGTCGCCGTTGGCGAAGTTAACCACGATGAAGTCAAACTTCTCGGAGTTGATAGCAGCCACGAGCTTCTCTGCCACCTCGGGAGCACTCATCTCTGGTTGCAAGTCATAAGTGGCAACCTTGGGAGAGGGCACGAGCACGCGCTCCTCACCGGGGAAGGGCTCTTCGCGACCACCATTGAGGAAGAAGGTTACGTGGGCATATTTCTCTGTCTCGGCGATGTGGAGCTGGGTCTTACCCTTGTTGGAGAGGTACTCTGCCAAGGTGTTGCCCACGTTCTCTTTGTCGAAGAGGATATGTACATTCTTGAAAGAATCGTCGTAGGGGGTCATGCAGTAGTATTGCAAACCGGCGATAGGAGCCATGCCGCCCTCCTCTTTCTGTGTCAATACAGAGGTAATCTCTTTGGCGCGGTCATTGCGATAATTGAAGAAGATCACAGCGTCACCCTCCTTGATAGTGCCATCTACGGAGCTGTTGACGATAGGAAGGATGAACTCGTCGGTGACACCCTCAGCGTAAGACTCCTCGATAGCCTTCACCATGTCGTCGGCTTTCTTGCCCTCGCCATTGACGAGCATATCGTAAGCGACTTTCACACGTTCCCAACGTTTGTCGCGGTCCATAGCGTAGAAGCGGCCGATGACAGAAGCCACAGTGCCGGCAGATTCGTTGCAGTGTTTCACCACGTCGGCTACGAAGCCCGCACCGGATTTGGGGTCTGTGTCGCGGCCATCCATGAAGCAGTGGATGTAAACCTTCTCAAGGCCGTAGGATTTAGCGATGTCGCAGAGAGCGAATAGGTGGTCGAGAGAGGAGTGTACGCCACCTGTGGAGGTCAAGCCCATGAAGTGGATAGCTTTGCCGTTGTCGCGAGCATATTCAAACGCGCTACGCACCTCTTTCATCTCCTTGATAGAGCCGTCGGCGATGGCACGGTTGATCTTCACGAGGTCTTGGTAAACCACGCGGCCGGCGCCGATGTTGAGGTGACCTACCTCTGAGTTACCCATCTGACCATTGGGAAGACCTACATCCTCGCCGCAGGTGAGCAATTGAGAGTTGGGGTATTCACTGAAGAGTGAATCCATGTAAGGCGTTGGAGTATTGAAGATTGCGTCATCCTCTTTGTGGTCGCCGATGCCGTAACCGTCAAGAATTATTAACAATGACTTTTTTGCCATGGTAGAACTTTATTTTGTGTTTTTACTATACTATATTTCAATCTGCAAAATTACTAATAATTGCTGAAATAATGAAATCTTTCCCTGATTGTCTTATCCGATTTTACCCCGACACCCATTGCGAGACCTAGCCCGTTTTCTCTCCATCAAAAACAGCTGGGGCGCTAGGCCCAGCTGTAGCTGTGCTGAGGGCGCAAGCCCGAAGTGCAGGGCGTTAGCCCGAAGATACCTGACGCAAGCCCGAAGATACCAGGCGGTAGCCCCCTTGTCAGCTCGCCTTGCTGCTTATCCCTTTCCCGCCTTGCTGTCTCGCCCCTTCCCCGTGCGGAGCTGTTCTGTTCAAAAGATCTTTCTTTTGCCTTTAGTCATCCTGTATTACGCCGAGCCTTCAGCCTACTTGCTGTATGGCACCTACCCGGCTGAATAGTAAAAAAACAGAGGCTGCCCCGATTGGAACAGCCTCTGGTAATTATAGCGGTAAGGACTACTCAAAAGTGTAAGTCTGCCATGACTTGACGTTGGCATCGGAGCCATTGTCGGCGCTACCGATGGTGACGTTGTGGCCATTGCCGGTGACATCGTGGAGTACCGAGCCGGAGCCCTCGTTCATGGGGAGGTAGAACACCAAGTTGGGGTCGGTGTATTTCACCTCTTTGTTCATATTCTTGGAAATTTGGGAAGCGCTGCGCACTGTCTTCCAAAGGCGCACCTGAGCCATCTGCACATAGTCCTTGAAGTAAGTGGAGCCAGAGCAGATCATATTGAGGCCTGTGACGGTCATCACGGTGCCGGGAGCGACGCTGGAGCTGTTGCGTTCTTCGCCGTTGACATAGAGCGTCACCTTACCCGTGGAGGAGTCGTAGGTGTGGGCGAAGTGATACCATTTGCCCCACTCTAGCGGAGTGACGTTGGGGTCGCCGGAGTCGTAGTTGGCGTCGATGCCGAGGGTCTTGATTTGCAAGAAGTTGTAGGCGTTGCGGCCATTGACGGTGTAAACCACGTCGCCGAAGCGGATATAAAGCTCTGCGTTGGCTTGGAAGGAGAATAGCGCCTGGTTGTTGACGGTAAATCCGCCGTTGCCACGCGGGTTGACGCAGCGTGCCCACCATTCAAGCGTTAGCTGCGGTAGATCCACCGGAGCGTCCCAATCCATCTTCATCGAGTTGGCATAATAGAACTGCGGCACGGACTGCTGCAATACCTTGTCGAAGGAGAAGATATAAGAGCTGGAGCTACCTGTCACCTCCACGCCGTCGGCGCCTGTGATAGCTATCGGGGCGGCGTAGTCGATGCCGCTCTCTCCGGTGAAGGAGGTGAATTCAATGGGGATGATAGTCATTGTCTCGCCGGCAGCTATGGTAGCGGTGGCGGGCATGGAGACGTATTCGGCGGGAATCATCTGGTACTCAGTGTCGTTGCGGTCGTTGTATGCCGAGAGTTTGCTCTCGTCGAGTGCTAATCTAACGGTGACGTCGTGCGACAACTTTTGCGCCAATCGCACAGTGACGGTGGTGCCGGTCACCGAGCCCTCTTCGCCAAGAGTGACGGAGCTGAGATGGTCGGTAGATGCTTCAGAGATATACACCCTGTTGTCTATCACATCATTTTCGGGATCGCACGCTGTGGCGCACACTGCCAATAGACCGAGAGACAATATATTAAATGCTAATTTTTTCATTGTGTGAAGATTTATTGTTCGCTAATAGGTTGATTTTGAGTAGCGATACCTTGGCGTACGTATGGATAGTCGGGGTTGCCCGAATAGTCATATTCGATATGGTAAGCGCCCATACCTGCATGAGGGAGGCCTAGGTGGTTCTGATACGTCATCTGCGTCAGGAACAGTGGTTTATCGGCGGCACGCTCAAAGGTGGTGCAGACGATAGACTTGGCGAGGGCCTGCTCAAAGACGTCGGGTTTGCGGCGTTGTACCGCGTCGAAGAAGCTGTCCAGGCCGCTGTTGTCCAGCTCATATGTCTGCCACATGATATAGTCGAGCGAGAGGACCACGTCGTCGTCGAGGAGCTCATAGTAGCTGAGCCATCCGGTGCCACCGGGGATGTCCACGCATAGCATCTTGCCGGTCTTGTTAAACTCTGTGCGGAGGGTGCGTAGGAACTCGTTGCAGACATTTCTCATGCGGAAATTCATCAGCGTTCCGGTAGCCTCCATGTCGAGGTCATAGCCCCCAATATTGTATTTGTTGCAAGTATCCACCAGAGCCAGGGCATACTTCTTGGCAGCGGCGATGCATGAAGCCTCGTCGGTGGAGTCAAAGCCCCAATATTCCTCCTCGGTGTAACCTGCGGGAGTGATGTTCTCGCCGATATTGCGCGCCGTCCACGACATTACCGTCTTGGAACCGCGTGCTTGAAACTCGTTAAGGTCTTGCTGTTGCGCCTCGGTGAGGTTGCCCCATACGAGCCACAGTCCCACGAAATCCACGGAGTCGGGCAGGCCCATCAGCGAATTGGACTTATTGCCTGCGGCCCAGCTGCCAAACCATCCGAACATTACCTTGTGGTCTGATGCGAAATAGCTCTTCAAGTTGGCGTAATATTCTGCGGAGTTGCCTTGATAGTAGTCCTTAGCTTCGGGCTCTGTCCAGTCATCGCAGGAGACAACGGCGACCGACACTCCCACCATGGCGGCAATCACTATTAATATAGATTTTAGATTGTTCATAATCTGACGTTTAAGCTGTTAATTAATCCTTTTTAGCCCACCAAAGGTCGGTAGCACCTGTGTCGGCGCCGCCGAGCATCTGCTGTGCCGCCTTCACGTTGGCTTCATTAGTGTTGAACTCGCTCTGGGGATAAGGCAAGCGGCGCATACCGCGTGAGGAGGAGACGCCATCGGTGCTCTTATTATCCACCACGGGGAAGAACTTGGGATAACCGGTGCGGCGGAAGTCGGCCCATGTCTCCCATCCGTTGGGGAAGTTGCCGAGCCATTTCTGCACCATGATACGCTCCAAGTTTGTCTCGAAGTCGGCGTAGTTGTCCCATGCGGGAGTGACGGTGGAGACTGCGTCTATGCTGAAACCGGATTGCACGATGTCGTAGTGGCGCGCGGGGGTGTTCTTGCTGGAGAGATAGTTGCCTATCGAGGCGCCGCGTTCCTGCATAGATACCTCCACACCTTTCTCATAAAGCTCCTTGGCGCTGCCACCCATGTTCCATCCGCGCAAGGCACCCTCGGCACGCATGAACCATGACTCAGACGCGGAGAGTGCCAACAGCTTGTCCTGCTCGCCGATGTTGAGCTTGGAGGTGGAGGCATAGGCGCTGTCGCCGTAATAGTCGTAGTGATAGACACCGGAGCGGGCGCCTACGTAGGCGTTGCCATTGCTGTCGGTAGTGGCTGCCTCCTTGGCATAGATGGAGAGGCGCGGGTCCTTATATCCATTCATGTAGGAGGTGATGTTGGCGTTGACACGAATTTCGCCCCACGACTCCCCGATGAGGTTGAAGGGGTTGCGCTGGGTGATAAACGTGCTCCACGCGGCGTCGGAGGGGTCGGTGATGACACCGTAAGAGTCGTTGACAGCCTCCTCAGCCTTCTGTTGGGCTAGGGTGGGGTTGACATTGACCAGACGCAATGCCATACGTAGTTTGATGGTGTTGGCAAATTTCACCCACTTGGTGAAGTTGCCTTGGTAGATATAGTCGGCGTTGGCGTATAGCGAGGAGGTGCCTGATGCGGCGGCCTCTTTCAGTCCGGCGATGGACTCGTCGAGGTCGATAAACATCTGATTATAAAGGTCGGGCATATCGTCGTAAGCCACGGCGTATTCCGAGCCGGTGATTTGTGAGTAGGGGATAGGGCCGTAGCAGTCGCTGATGCGTATGGATCCAACCACGCGCAACAGGTTTGCCCAGTGCATGATCACACCTTTCCCTTCGGTGATGCGCTTGATCTGGAAATAGGATGTGTAGATCTGCGGGAAGGAGGTGTCAAACATATTTCCCGACCAAGTGACGGGCGGGTTGTAGGTGGCGTAATAGCGGTCTGTACCCCATGAGTTCTTGTTGGAGATCATGCCACCATATTCGTTGCCGATCATCATGTCGAGCATCTGGGAATTGTTCTCTTGACCTTGCACCATCACCGGTATCATGGCAGAGATTAGCGACGCTGTGGCGGCGTTGTCGCCCTGCATCTGGTCGGTGGTGGGAGACTGCGGGTCGGTGTTGAACTCCTCAAATTTGTCGGTACAGTTTGCCGTCAACAGCAACAAGCTGCCGCAGAGCACCGTGCCGGTTATGCTTTTTATCAATCTATTGTTCATAACTTGCTAACTCTTAGAAGGTGAATTTAATATTGAAACCATAGCTGCGGTAGCTGGGTTGCTGGAAGTAATCTACCCCTTGATAGAAGTTGTTGGTGGTAGAGGATGTGCTTTCGGGGTCAAATGGAGCCTTGCAGTAAATCATCCAAAGGTTCTTAGCGGTGAAGCTGAGAGTGAGGTCAGCAACATTATGCAGTTTCACGCGTGGGATAGTGTAGCTGAGGGTGATGTCGGAGAGACGCACGTTAGTGGCGCTATAGGTGTAGTAAGTGCCGGGCGCTTGCGAGATGGTCTCGTAGTAGTTTTGAGCATCCACGATGCCGTTGCCGGGCACTGCTACGCCGCCGTTAAGACGGGCAGTTGCGGAGGCTTCCGAGACGCCGAAGCGGTCCATGAGGGCTTGCGTGTCGCTGACTACCAATCCGCCGAAACGACCTGAAACGGTCCATGAGAGGTTCAAGTCGCGCCAGCCGATGCCGCCGGTCCAGCCCATGTTGAAGTTAGGTAGCAGTGAGCCAATCTTGTAGTAATCCACTGTCTCGAGCTCCACGTTGCCTGTGGACGGGTCGCGCCAGATGTAGCCATTGGGGGATTGGCGCAAGCGCATATTGGTGTAAAGGTCGCCCATGGTGCCACCCTCGTAAAGGCGGATGGCGGGACCACCCGACATACCCAGGCAGCTGGAGGCAGTGAAGTATTCCATCTCGATGGCGTTGCCCGTGTCGGGGTCGATGGCGCCGTTGGCAAGCTTGATGACCTTGTTGCGGTTGAGCGTGTAGGTGAGGCCGGTGTTGAACGTCCAGTCACCCCATTGGTTCTTATATCCCAGGTCGGCCTCTACGCCGCGGTTGCGGATATTACCGGTCTGGATGAGGTTGTAGCTATATCCGGAGCTGCCCGATGCTGCGATCTGGAAGGTCTGGTTATAGGTGTGGGTGTTGTAGTATGTGATGTCGAAGTAGAGAGTGTTGTTGAAGAATTTGGCGTTGAGACCTACCTCAAAGGATTTGGTGTTCTCGGGCTTCAGATTGGTGTTGTAGTGGATGGATGGCCACTCATATTGTCCTGTCTGCTCGTTGTAGGAGTATTGCATACGAGTCAGGTAGCGAGAGGGAGATGAAGCCACCTCAGCCCATGAGCCGCGTACCTTCAGGTATGATACCTGCTCTGGGAGGACACTTTTAAGCGTCTCTGAGATGAGCCAGGAGGCGCCCACAGAGGGATAGAAGTAGCTTACCTTGTCGGTGTAGGCCAGCATGGAAGCCCAGTCGTTGCGTCCTGTCAGGGTGAGGTAATAGGCGTAGTCCCAACCAAGTTCGGCGCTGGCGAAGATAGATTGTATCTGGTCGTGCCATTCCGATTCGTTGGCCTTGGAGGTGTCTTTGTTGATATTTCCGTAGGTGAAGAAGTTGGGGAGTGTCTGCAAGCCGCCGTTGTACCAGTTGCTGTCCTCCAGCATATCGTTGATGGAGGCACCGAGTTGTGCGTTGAGGCTTAGTCGGTTATCGACGAAGTTCTTGTTGACGCTTGCCATGATGTCGGCGTAAGTGGAGCGGTCGGTGGTCTTGCCGTGGTGGTAGTAACCCTTGTCGCTACCCTGAGTCCAGGTGGTGCGGGTAGAGGCGTAATACTCCTTCTTGGAGTCGGTGTTGGAGTTATCCACGCGCACGCGGCCTACTACGTATAGCCATGGCAGGATGTCGTATTTCAGCGAAGCGTTAAACATATAGCGCTGTTTCTTGGTGGTGCGGTTCATGCGATACTGCAACCAATAGGGGTTCTGCATGGAGTATGCGGTGCTATATTTCTGCTCCCAGAACTGTGTGGAGATGTTGCGCGTCGGGTCGTAACGTTCATATAGTCGCACCTCATCGAAGTCCTCGCCGCGCGGGAAGAGGTATAGGGCTGCCAAGGGGTTGTAGTATTCACCGGAGCCAACCAAGTTCTTGTTGTCTTGAATGATATACTGAGCGCCCAGGTCGAGGGTGAGTTTATCGTCGAAGAATTTGGTGGAGTTGTTGATGCTGAAGTTGTAGCGGTTGTATCCGCTGTTGGGCATGATACCAGGGGCGTTGGTGACGGCTACGGAGGCGTAGGTTTGGTTGCGCTTGTTGCCGTTGCTGAAAGTCAAGGAGTTGATTTCAGTGACGCCTGTGCGGAAGAAGTCGGAGGGATCATAGGTGGTGGGAGAGCTCAGCAGCTTGCCCCAAGAGGTGGATTCCCCCTCGTTGTTGCCGTAGATGTTTTGGAACTTAGGCATGAAGGTGACGTTCTCAAAAGAGGTGGTGTTGCTATAGGTGAGCTTAGCGCGTCCCTCTTTACCCTTTTTGGTGGTGATTAGGATGACGCCACTTGCTGCGTCGGAGCCGTACAATGCGGCTGCGGAGGGTCCTGTGAGCACCGACATAGACTCAATGTCGTCGGGGTTGATGTCGGCTACGGAGCTGGAGCCGGGCTGGTCGCTCATGGTGCCGCCGCTTTCGCTGCCTGAGTTGACGTTGAACATGGGTATGCCGTCGATGACGTATAGTGCGTTGTCATCTTTGGTGAGCGACTTGGTGCCGCGCATGATGACGCGTGCCGCGGAGCCGGGTCCGGCTGCCGAGGAGTTGATGGTGACACCTGCCACTTTGCCCGCCAATGAGTTGATGAAGTTGGCGTCTTTGTGCTCGGTGAGGGTGGAGCCGTCGAGGGTCTGCACGTTGTAGCTCAACGCTTTCTGCTCGCGCTTGATGCCGAGCGCTGTCACTACGACCTCGCTAAGTGTCTGCACATCCTCGGTGAGGACGATGCGCAGCGGATTGGCGTTGACGACTTTGATTTCTTGAGGTGTGTATCCCACATAAGAGAAAGACAACACGGTGCCAACGGGAGTGTTGATGGCGAACTTGCCGTCGATGTCGGTCTGCGTGCCGGTAGTTTTACCCTTCACTTGGACCACGGCGCCGACCAATGGCTCGTCGGCGGAATCGACAACCGTGCCTGTGATTGTCACCGCCGATTGTGCGAAGAGCATCATCGGGGATAACAATAGAATCAGGCTTACCAGTCGTTTCATTGATAATCTCATACGTTATTGTTATTTGGTTAGTTAATATTCAGATTACGTCAAAAATGTATTCCTGTATCAGATTTACGTGTTGTAAATGCCATGAGTTGGCTAAGTTTTACATACAAATGCAAATTTAGCTAAAATTTGTGAATGATAGCGAATTTGTGGAGATATTTATGACAGATTTTTTATTTGTAGCTGCGATGGTTTGATGTGGTGAATGTAACTAATTGATTATTAATATATACGATGGCGTGGATGTAGGGGTGCTCCTTGGAGTGTCCGCTATACCAGTATAGGGCCTGAGTCTATAGTATCATGGTCGCTATAATAGAAAAAGGCGGCATCGCAGATGCGATGTCGCCTTTCAAACTAATTTGTTATGAGGGAAAATTTAGTCAAGGATAGTCACCCAGCCGTGAGTGTCCTCATAGTCGCCGTTTTGGATGGCGCAGAGGCGTTGGTAAAGCTTGGTGGTGATAGGACCAGCCTTGCCATCTTTGCTGAAGATGTAGTGGTCGCCGGTGTCGAGGTCGTCGATTTCACCGATTGGTGAGCAAACGGCAGCGGTGCCGCAAGCGGAGGCCTCTTCAAATGTGTTGAGCTCTTCTACGAGAATCTGGCGACGCTCCACTGTCAAACCGAAGTCTTCGGCTATCTGTGTCAAGCTCTTGTTGGTGATGGAGGGCAGGATGGAGTCGCTGAACGGGGTGATGTAGGAGTTGCCCTTGATAGCGAAGAAGTTGGCAGCGCCACACTCGTCGAGATACTTCTTCTCTTTGGGGTCAAGGTAAAGCATTACGGAGTATCCCAGTTCGTGAGCGCGTTCGCCTGCTACCAAGCTGGCGGCGTAGTTGCCACCGACTTTGATGCTACCGGTGCCTTTGGGGGCTACGCGGTCATATTCGCGCGACATGCAAACTTTGCAGGGGTTGAAACCGGTCTTGAAGTAAGGACCTACGGGAGTGACGAGCATGATTACCATGTATTCATTGGCAGGACGCACGCCAATCAATGGTGAGATACCGATTTCCAAGGGGCGGATGTAAAGAGAAGCACCGGAGCCATAAGGGGGAACGAAACGTTCGTTGAGCTTGATGACTTTTTTTACCATTTCGCAAAAGAGTTCCTCGGGCATCTCTGCCATGCGGATGCCTTGTGCGCTGCGGATAAAACGTTTGGCATTCTCCTCCATGCGGAAGACTCTGATTTTGCCATCTTTGCCGCGGAACGCCTTCAATCCTTCAAAGGATTCCTGTCCATAGTGCAGGCAGGATGCTGCTATATGAAGGGGTACATACTCGGAGTCGGAGACTTGTATCTCTCCCCATTCTCCGTCCTTAAATGTGCATCGCACATTATAATCTGTGGGCATGAAGCTGAACGATAGTTTTGACCATTCAATTTCTGTCTCTTTCATATTTATATTAGATTTAATGTTTTTTTATCTACGGGCAAAGTTAAGGAATCCATTCATCTTTTACAAACTTTTGAGGAAATAAATTTTCGTTTTGAAATAAAAAAATCGCACAATACAATAAAACCGAAAGTCATAGCGTTATGTTCTTTAAATAAAAACAAGAACAATGGCTACTAAATTAAATAAACACCTCTCTTTAGGCACCTTAATCGCCATAGCTGCTTGCATTTTAATTCTTTCCTCATTTTTATCCTCATGCAGCAAACGCGTGCTCTCGGTAGATGAATTTCGCGATGAATATGATCCCAGTCAGGACGGTTACAACTATTGGGAGGACTCCGATGATTACTACTATGAGTATATGGGTTACTAGCCGAGATTGGTGAAAATGTTTTTACAGTATAAATGCCAAAAATATGTTTCATAACATGTTTTGGCATTTTCCTTATCATTTCGTTTGGAAAAATTTTTCAATCATTATACTTTTGCACCGTGATTAGAGAATCACCTCGACGGAGATGAATTTCCGTCTAGCACAATACAAGGCTGTTTTCTTTAGAGATTTACTGAACCCCTTGAAAATTAAACCCTTTGAAAAATTAGGAAGATTTAACTGATACCATGAAAAGTCATTCGCAATGTAGTTTGCATGATCTGTACGCAGAAAAGAAACGAAACTTAAATACTAAATCCCTTTTTACCTGATACCATGAT
>CAZLJS010000010.1:0-19785 GCA_964559895.1 uncultured Sangeribacter sp. | reverse complement strand
CGGAGTTTGGCAGCGTCGTCTTCGCCTACATACTCATCTACCAATGGTGAATTGACGTCGTCGATAGCGATACGCTCGCTCACGGTCTGTTTGTTGGGAGTGAAGAGGTCTAGGCCATGCTCATATATATTATATACGCCTTTGAACTTGGCACCGATGTTGATAGGCCAAGACAATGGGCGAACGCTAATCTTCAATTCCTGCTCCAACTCGTCGAGGATGTCGAATGGGTCGCGGCCCTCGCGGTCGAGTTTGTTGACGAAGATAATCACGGGGGTGTTGCGCATACGGCACACCTCCATTAGACGGCGCGTCTGCGTCTCCACACCTTTTGCCACATCGACAACGATGATAACGGAATCGACAGCAGTAAGGGTGCGGAAGGTATCTTCGGCGAAGTCTTGGTGGCCCGGGGTGTCGAGAATATTGATTTTATAGTCGCCATAGTTGAATCCCATCACAGAGGTAGCCACAGAGATACCTCTCTGCTTCTCTATCTCCATCCAGTCGGAGGTGGCGGTCTTTTTAATCTTGTTGCTTTTCACCGCCCCGGCCACGTGTATAGCGCCACCGAAGAGCAGTAATTTCTCGGTCAAAGTGGTTTTACCGGCATCGGGATGGCTGATGATAGCAAACGTGCGACGACGGTTAATCTCTTTATTTAGTTGTTCGTTCATCTAATTTTATTAATCTATTCCCTATGTTCTAATTATTACACTATCTCCTCCTCATCTTTGAAGAGTTCATTTTTCTGATCCTTCATATAGTATGCCGATAGCAATGCTATAAATTTGGATATCTGAGTGATAGCAGACTTGGTCTCGGACGTCAACTCACGTTTTTGCAACTTCAACAGAATCACGCCATAGAGAGCGTTGAAACAGCTTTCAATCTCACCGGCTTTGTTCTCACCGGCTTTGGCACGCAGCTCTACGATAAAGGGGAGTGTGCGGTAAAATTCCGCGGAATAATCGGCAAAGCGGGGCTCCTTGAGCAGCTTGTCGTGCAAGGCGCGCATATCTGTGATAACGCCCTTGTTGATCTGCATATGTCCCGACTCTTTTACTCCTTCACGAAGCATCATATCTATCAGGGACTCATACCATTCGCGCATCTGCTTATGTTGCTCCTCGCTGAGGTTGGTATGCTGTGAGATGATATTCTCCTCAATCTTGTCGATATCAAAATTGTTGGCACGGATGATATCCTCTATTTGCCACATATATAGCAGATATTCGGCCACATTTACCTTTTTGATTTGTGAAGCTGTGAACATAGAAAAATTTTTTGCAAAGTTACTAATTATCGGCTATGTTTCCAACATCGTAAGGAGTTTTAACTACAACAGCGGCGTCATATACAATGGTAAATACACTATCCCATCCTTCTCTTTCATATCCTTATCATGCAACACGTAAGGTGTCGATAAGTAATTACCATATTTCTCGATACATTTATTAAGGGAGCGGCTCGTGCACGCGGACAAAACTGCACCTCATCAAATATTATTAACGAGCGCGCCTCTGTGTCGTAATCTTCTCGAGGCAATAATTTTTTGTGGAAATATACTTCCAGATTCATAAACAGTGTATCCAAATCGTCTAGATATTGATAAAAGAAATCTATGACTATCGGATTCACTTTACTGAAGTCCAAAAGGATATAAGAGTCATACTCACGGCGAGCAAACTCCTCTACTATATAGCTTTTTCCGATACGGCGGGCACCCTCTATCAACAAAGCTACTTCTCCTCTTCTTTGTTGCTTTCACTTGAGCAAATCTTGGTATATTTTCCGCTTCATAAAATTACATTTACACGAAATCGAGATTTTTATATCGTGCAATTTACACGAAAATGAGGTTTTTGAACCGTCAATTTTACACGAAATTGAGATTTTTAGATTTCAAAAATAGCGATAATTATCTTATCCAAGCGCAAAATAGGGATAAAAATTTACGCCTTTGTGATTTTATATCTAAATTTGCGGTCTATTTTAAAGACTATCATGAAGACGAATATAACAATTGGGATATTGCTGCTTGGCAGCCTTATCTGTCAAGGCAACAATTATAGAGCTGAAATACCTCTCGACGGCACCTGGAAATGTGCTCTAAGCAGCTATTCATCAGGTGACGCCTTCACTCCCGCCGTGGATATCCTACTGCCGGGCACCACCGACACTAACGGGCTGGGCGAACGGACAGCTGTCTCCAACGAGACCACACACCTCACCCGCAATTTCAGATTCGTGGGGAAGGGTAGCTATTCCCGCACTATCACCATTCCTAAACGATGGCGCGGCAAGGTGATATCGCTCTACATTGAGCGTAGCAAGCCGTGCGTGGTTTATGTGGATGGCGTGAAATATGGCGAGAGTGACAATATATCCACAGCGCAACGATTTGATATATCGAGCATTAAGCCTGGCGACCATGAGTTAACAGTTGTGGTTGACAACACCGACAATAGTGTACCTAAACAGCTTATAGAGAGCTCCCATGCTTATACCGAAGACACCCAGACCAACTGGAACGGTCTTATCGGTAATATCCGTCTGGAGGCTATCGACCTTATCCACTTAGAGAAACCGGTCATCCGCTATAATGCCGAACGCCACTCTCTGGAGATCGACATCAACGTATCAGGCAAGCCCAACGCCCAATATAAAGCTACGGTGAAAATTAGCGACAGGGCAGCCAAAGAGGTCAGGCTCACCTCAGGCAGCAACCATATCTCCATGGATGTGTCAGGTCTGGATTTATGGAGCGAGTTCCACCCCACCCTTCATAATCTGACGATAGAGCTCAAAGGGCACGACAGCCTCACCACCCGCGTCGGACTATGTGACTTCAAAGCAGGGCCACGTCAATTCCGTGTCAATGGCTACAACACCTTCCTACGCGGCAAACATGACGCCTGTGTGTTCCCGCTGACCGGCCACACCCCGATGGATCTGGAATCGTGGCAACGCTATTTCCGCATCTGCAAGGAGTATGGCATCAACCATGTACGTTTCCACTCATGGTGTCCACCGGAAGCTTGTTTTGAGGCTGCCGACATAGAGGGTATCTACCTTCAACCAGAGCTCCCTTTCTGGGGCAATTTCGACAAAAACGACACCCGTCTGATGGAGTTTCTCAAGAAGGAGGGGCTGAATATCATTGAGACGTATGGCAACCATCCCTCTTTCGTGATGATGGCTCTGGGGAACGAGCTGTGGGGCGACATCGACGCCATGAAGACATTTACCGACACCTTCCGCGAGAAGAATAGTCGCATCCTCTATACCTTCGGTTCCAACTTCTACCTTGGCTATCAGGGCTATCAAGAGGGTATGGACTATATGACCACCTGCCGCAATGGTGGGGAAGCGTGGGGCGCCTACAACACCCACACACGCGGTTCCTTCTCCTTCGCCGATGCTCTCGATGGTGGCATCATCAACCATCAATACCCCAACAGCAGCGTCACTCTCAGCGAAGGCTGCAAATCCTCCCCCGTGCCTGTCATAAGCCATGAGACAGGTCAATTTCAGAGCTACCCTTCTTACGACGAAATAACCAAATACACCGGTGCTTTACGCCCCGACAACCTCACCGAGTTTCAACGCCGTTTGGAGGAAGCCGGCATGAAGGAGCAAGCGGAAGCATTTCACAAAGCCTCCGGTGCTTGGGCTACGGAACTGTATAAGGCCGACATAGAGTTGGACCTACGCACACGCGAAATGGCTGGATTCCAGCTATTGGACCTGCAAGATTATCCGGGACAAGGGAGCGCCTACATAGGCATCCTCGACGCATTTATGGATAGCAAAGGATACATCACCCCGCAAGAATGGCGCAACTTCTGCTCCCCTACCGTCGCTCTACTATCCACCGACAAATTCTGCTATTCCACCACCGAGAATTTCAAAGCAGATATACTGCTAGCCAACTATAGTGAGACGGACTACAGTGGCAAGAAACTCCTTTGGCACTTGACCATGGAGAACGGCAAGGACTATGCCAACGGCAGCTTCTTTATCAATAAGGGAGGGAGCGGTGTCAACAAGGTATGCGATATAGATTTCGACCTATCATCCATATATCAAGCTGAGAAGATGACCATGACAATCTCTGTTGATGATAATGTCAACAGCTACCCCATCTGGGTATATCCCGTTCACGATGACTTTGAAGGATTGGAGAAAGGTCTCACCATCACCCAACACCTCACCGACGACACGCTCCGCGCCTTGGAAGAGGGCGCCAACGTGCTATTCATGCCCGACAGCACAGAGTTCAAAGATAATTGCATCGACCCGCTATTCCAGACCGATTATTGGAATTACAGAATGTTCCGCACCATCTGCGAGAACAACCACAAAGAGGTGTCACCCGGCACGCTGGGGTTATTAATCGACAGCGACTCACAACTGTTTAGCGAGTTCCCCACCGAGCAACACACCAATTGGCAATGGTTCTCTATCATCAAGTCATCACGGTCTCTAATCATCGACACTCTCCCCACAGAGATACGCCCCATGGTGCAAAGCATCGACAACGTAGAGCGCAACCATCGTCTGTCAGTCATGCTGGAGTGCAACGTTGGCAAAGGGAAATTGCTTATATGCATGGCGCAGCTACGCGACCACCTCGACATGCCTGAAGTGGCGTCGCTATACCACTCCATATTGAAATATATGCAAAGTGACGCCTTCCATCCCCTCCAATCGCTCACCCCACAGATGCTCCGCTCACTGCTGACAGCCAAGAGCCACGCAAAAGACCTCAATGAGCTAAACAACATCTCATTTGAATGATTGAAGAATTTTCATTATCTTTGCCAAATAAAGACAACTAAACATGTGCACAAGAGAACAATGCATCACACGATTACACGAAGCGGCTCCCTACCTGAAGCACAACTTCGGTGTGAAGTCCTTAAGTCTATTTGGCTCTATGGCTAGAGGAGACAACAGTGAGAGTAGCGACGTGGATGTTTGTGTCGATATGCCACCCAAAGCATTTCAAGTAGTAGCACTCAAGCTATACCTTCAAGATCTGTTGGGCACAGTTGTGGATGTGGTACGTAAGTCTCCATATGTAGATAAATTTCTTATAAATGAAATCAGTCGTGATGAAATCTGCATATTCTCATAATGAATCCATAGTTCATCATACAATCTCACAGATGATAAATGCTTGTCAAATGATAACATCATGGAACAAAGATATCAAATCTGTAGATGACTACCGCCACACACATGAAGGTATGCAGAAGTTGGCTGCTACATGTATGCTTCTGGAAAGTATTGGAGAGGGAGCAAAAAAAATAGACAGACTAATTCCTAATTTTATGGAAATTAACGCTCCTGAAATTCCATGGAAAAGCGTAAAAGGGTTACGTGACCTATTGCACATGGCTACTTCAACATAGACGCAGATATCATATATGATATTGTTGCAAATGAGTTACACAAAATAGAAGCAGCTCTTTCACACTTACTGTCACTAATTTAGAAGTAAGGATATGATGATAGGAATATTTTCATTATCTTTGCAATGAATACAAAAAAGAATAGAATATGAAACGGCCCGGACTACTAATACTCGGAGCAATGACGCTCAGCATAGCATCGTCATGCTCACTGCTAAATATCAACACCGCCACAACCGGTCAAACAGCAACAGAGAAAAATGTCGTGCAAGAAGCACTTATCCCCACCGACAGAGAGGCTATCGTGACTGCCAAAGAGAGTAGCACATACAACCCCGAGGAGTTGGCTAAAGGCGCTATCAATGGTGATTGGGCTATCCAGAAGGTATTCGGTCATGAGGCTGTGGGGGAAAGCACTCCATTCCTAAAATTCGACACCTCAGAGAAGATTGTGTATGGCAATAATGGTTGCAACACCCTCAATGCCAATTTCATATACAACCCCTCAGACAGCACACTCAATTTCAGCAATATGATCACCACGATGCGTGCTTGCGCTGAATCAGGTCTCTCCGACTACGAGATCAACAGCGCACTCAACCAAACACGCTATTATCGCTGGGACAACAACGACTCTGAATACTATCTATACCTCCTCGACGAGGGCCATAGAGAATTGATGGTACTGATGCATCAGAACTTCCAATTTCTCAACGGCACTTGGCTGGTAGAGACGCTCAACGGCACCGACATCAACGTGGGCAACAATAAGCTCTCGCCCGACATGAAACTTGTCATCGACGTGGATGAGAACAAGCTACACGGCAACACAGGATGCAATATCCTCAACGGCACTATGGAAACTGATATGGAGACGCCCAACAGCATCTCCTTCCAAAACATCGCCGTGACCAGGATGTCTTGCCCCGACAGCGAGACCTATGAGAAGGACCTGATAGTAGCTCTCGAAGAGATCACCACAGCCCACCCCACCACTAAGAACCGCGTGGAGATGAAGGATGGCACCGGAGAGGTGATTATGACACTGATTAGAGAATAGTCATCACAGATTATGAAGATAACATATATATGGCATGACTGCTTCTGGATAGAGACAGAAGCATGTCATGTCATTTTTGATTTCTGGAAAGATATAGAGGGCACAACACCGCGTCTGCTGGATATGCTGGACCCCGACAAACCCATATACATCTTTGTTAGCCACCACCATAAAGACCATTTCACCCCTGAGATATATGGCTGGAGCCACCGTTTCCCAAAGATTCACTATATCATCAGCAAGGACACCTTCAAGGCATCGCGCCACTACATCAAGGAAGACTCCATGTATCGCGGTGACTATCGGGTAAAGCCGGAGCAGGTGACAATGTTGCCACGCGGCGAGAGCTATAAGGATGAGCTTATCGAGGCATATGCCTTCGGCTCCACAGACATAGGCAACTCATATATGGTAAAGGTGGCCGGAAAGAGGATATTTCACGCCGGAGACCTCAACGCCTGGGTATGGAAAGATGAATCCACCAAAGCGGAGATAGCGGCAGCCATACGCGACTATAAGCGCATCCTCGACGACATCAAGGTGGTCACAGACAGCTTTGACTACGCCATGTTCCCGGTTGATGCCCGCATAGGACGCGACTACTGGGAAGGCGCCAAGATATTCGTACATGAGTTCAAAGTGGAGCACTTCATCCCGATGCATTTCACCCTGGGCAAAGACCTCGACCAACAGATATATTTCACCAACTGCGCCACCGACTTCGACGCTTACCGCAATACCGAATATGGCGAATATATAGCTCTCACCGTGCCATATTCTTATACGCAGCTGTAATTTCCATGAAATTTATTCTCCTCAGCTAAGATTTTTTTTGTAAATTTGCATTTCATGAGATTCAAAGATGTCATAGGTCACGAGGAGGCAAAAGCGCGTCTCCGCAAGATGGTGAGCGACAATCAGTTGCCGCACGCCATGCTATTCTCAGGCGGGGAAGGTATCGGTAAGCTGGCATTGGCACGCGCTTTCGCGCAATATATCCACTGCACCAACCGCACTCCCGATGGCGACAGCTGCGGCAAATGCCCCTCCTGCATACAACATGAGAACGACAATTTCCCCGACCTGCTATATGTGTACCCCACAGCCGGCAACAAGCAGGGAAAGGCTCTCACGGTGGAGGACCTGCGTCCACAGTGGCAGGAATTCATCCACGACTATCCATTGGCACCTTATGAGAAATGGCTTAATCTGATGGGCGCCGACAATGCCCAGCCACTGATTAAGACCGATGAGGCTAAGGAGATTATCCTAAAGATGAACCTCTCCAACTACGCGGCGGAGCAGAAGGTGATGATTCTATGGCTACCCGAGAAATTGCAGCCCAGCGCCGCCAATAGGCTACTTAAGCAGATAGAGGAGCCCGCCAAGGGTAATATCTTCATCATGGTGAGCAACGTCCCCGAAGAGATTCTACCCACCATCTATTCACGTCTGCAACGTATCGAACTAACCTCTCCGAGCCGCCAACTAATCTCCGACTACCTTACCCGTGAACGAGGCATAGACCCGCAGCAGGCCGACATGTTGGCCATCAACTGCGAGGGGAACCTTCAGAAGGCGCTCAATATGCTGGAGTTGGACGGCGAACATGCTGAATTCTTCAAAGCGTTCCAAGAGCTGATGCGCACCGCATATAAAGCCGACGTCACAGGACTGAAGAATTGGAGCGAAGATGTAGCCGCATATAAACGTGAGAAGACACGCCGTTTTCTCACCTATTGCACTCGCATGGTGCGTGAGAACTTTCTGTACAACCTACGCAACAGAGAGCTACTGAGCCTCAGCCCGCAAGAGGAGGGTTTCAGCCAACGCTTCGCACCGTTTATACATGAGGGCAACGTGGCACAAATGATGAACGAACTAGACACTGCCAATAGAGACATCGCCGGAAACGGTAATGCCAAAATTATTCTATTTGACTTTGCCTTACAAATGATAATACTGATTAAAAAAATAAAACCCTATTAAGATGAAACCTACTTTATTCATTTTAGCGGCAGGTATGGGAAGCCGCTACGGAGGCTTGAAACAACTCGACGGACTTGGTCCTAATGGAGAGACTATCATGGACTACTCTGTGTTTGACGCAATACGTGCCGGATTCGGTAAAATCGTATTCGTTATCCGCCATGATTTCGAAGAGGATTTCCGTGCTAAAATCTTAACTAAGTATGAAAACCATGTACAGGTAGAAGTAGTATTCCAAGACATCAAAAACGTTCCCGCAGGTATTGAGATCAACCCGGAGCGCAGCAAACCTTGGGGCACTAACCACGCAGTGCTGATGGGCAAAGACGCCATCCACGAGCCCTTCGGCGTAATCAATGCCGATGACTTCTACGGCGCCGAGAGCTTCAAAATCTTGGCTGACTTCTTGACATCCGTTTCCGAGAAAAAGAATGAATATTGCATGGTAGGCTTCCAGGTAGAGAACACCTTGAGCGAGAACGGCACCGTGAGCCGCGGCCTTTGCAAAGTTGACGACAACCACTACCTCACCGACGTGGTAGAGTGCCACGGCATCTGCCGCAAAGGAGACCGCCTCGTATATGAGCTCAACGGCAACGAGGAGGAGTTCCCCGCCGGTACTGTCGTATCCATGAACATGTGGGGCTTCACTCCCGAGTATTTCCAATACTCCGAGAAAGCGTTTGTAGAATTCCTCCAAGCCAACGGCAAAGAGCTTAAGACTGAGTTCTATATTCCCTCTGTGGTCAACGACCTCATCAAAGCCAACACCATCACTCTGAAAGTATTACCCACACCCTCCAAATGGTTTGGCGTCACTTACGCCGCAGACCGTGCTGCCACTGTGGAGCAAATCAACAATTTGATCAACGAAGGTCTCTATCCTTCCAAACTCTGGTAAGCTATGGGTAAAAAAATATTGGTAACAGGTGGCACCGGATATATCGGCAGCCACACCTCCGTGGAGCTTATCAACGCCGGCTATGAGGTAGTCATCATCGACAACCTCAGCAACTCCAACATTGAAGTACTCGACGGAATAGAGCATATCACAGGCGTACGCCCCGTATTCGTGCAGGGTGACGTGAAATGCGAAGCCACTATGCGTCGTCTCTTTGAGGAGAACCCCGGCATCGAAGGCATCATCAACTTCGCCGCTTCCAAAGCCGTAGGTGAGTCTGTGGAGAAACCGCTGCTCTACTATCGCAACAACTTGGTATCTGTAATCAACCTTCTGGAGCTGATGCCCCAATATGGAGTTAAAGGATTTGTGTTCTCATCATCCTGCACCGTCTATGGCGAGCCCGACGTGAACCCTATCGACGAGACAGCACCTATCAAGAAGGCTACATCTCCTTACGGCAACACCAAGCAGATTGCCGAGGAGATTATCACCGACTACATCCACTCCGGAGCAGCGGTGAAGAGCATCATCCTCCGCTACTTCAACCCCGTAGGAGCACACCCCTCCGCAGAGATCGGCGAGCTGCCCAACGGCGTACCCAACAACCTTATCCCCTACCTCACACAGACAGCTGCCGGCTTGAGAAAAGAGCTTACAGTGTTTGGCAATGACTACAACACACCAGATGGCTCATGCATCCGCGACTTCATCGACGTGGTAGATTTGGCTAAGGCTCACGTGGCTGCTATGGGACGTATGCTCAACGAGGACCACGACAGCATCGAAATCTTCAACCTTGGCACGGGCCGAGGCCTCTCAGTGCTTGAGCTCATCAACGCTTTTGAGACAGCCACAGGCGTGAAAGTACCTCACCGCATCGGCGAACGCCGCGCAGGTGACATTGAGAAGATCTGGGCGTTGCCTACCAAAGCCAACGAGGTCTTGGGTTGGAAAGCCGAGACTCCTATCTCAGAGACAATGAAGAACGCTTGGCGCTGGCAATGCCGCCTTGCTGACAAGAAATAATAAGTTTCCAATTTGCTTTAAGTGCCCACATATCACTATGGTATGTGGGCACTGTATTATATACAAACGCCGAATATCATTAATATCGGCTGAGGATATTGCGGGCATGAGCCACTACCTGCTCTTTGACACTGTCGGGAGATAACACTTCAATGGATTCAATGAAGGAGAAAAGCGACTGATAGAAATCGTAGGTGGGGCGCAAATGATACTCAAAGATGGTATAATCCTCCGCTGCATTATCCTCTACCAAACGTTGGGAATGATGCATCGGCAATGTCTCCAGATATTTACGCGACTGCCCAAACACTTTCACCCTTATCCTCTCCAATGGTATCTTGTCGTCAGACATTACACCGAAATACTCCGAGAAATACGTGTCGGGTCTGAAATCGGCATCAATTGCGAATGTATCCTCCCCTATCTTTAGGTCTTTTATACGGTCCAAAGCATAGGTGCGCACAGCATCGTAGTGGGGATTGCGCGCTATTACATACCATCGTCTGTTAACGACCTTGACGCAATATGGTTCCAATATGAAAGTGCTCGCCGTGTCCTTCTTAAAGCTTTGATATGTGACCTCTATGACGTGGTTATTCTTCATAGCATCGACAATGACAGTAAGCCACACGGCACCTGAAGGGATATCCTCGTAGATAATCCTCCCCTTGAGCTTGGCATTAGCTTGAACCTGATTTAAGGTAGCGAAGGAGTCGATAAACCATGTCTTGAGGGTATCGTCGGCAAGGCCTTCATAGTCCTCGATGTAATATTTATAATGGTCATCCATATCACAAAGGATATTGATGTCGAAGATATCCTCAATCGCCTTACGATGATTGTGAAACGTGCGTAGAGGCAACGGGTCTCCACTGTTAAGACCCGACTCATCCCAATAGTGACTTATCTGGGCAAAGGTGAGCCTCTTGCGTCGTCGCAATAGATCTACCAACCATATATATCTGGCAAAAATGTTAGCTGACATCTGTTAGTGTGACTGTGTATTATTTGTAATCAATGAATGTTACGTTGGAGGCGGTGCAATACCATCTACCACCAATGCGCACAAATCCCAACGCCGCCATCATATAATTTTCTTTCTTGGAGACTACCACTTGATAGCCCACCCTCTCCTCTGTCACGGCATAGAAGGTAGCGAAATTCTCCACCCCGTTCACCCGTTTTGCCTTTCGTGCGGCGACAGGGGTGATGCCATTCTCATCGTAGTATGGGAGGGTAAAATCAAAGAAGCGCATCTTGTCGGCTATGCTCTCTCCGGTGGAATAGTTGGTAAACGCCACACGCTCCAATCTAAAATCCGGGTCATTGTTGAACTCACGGATAAACTCCGAGAAGCTCTCACCATGAGTATTGCAGGGCGACGACGCGTCTGCCACAATAGCGCATTGCTCAGGCAGGTATTTCCACGGCGCCACATCCATGAAATAGTTTTCCGGCTCCGACACGCCTTCATCGACATCAAGGTTCAGCACCGGTATCTCGAAGTCATCATACACCTCAGCATTGGCTACCATGACAGGTGCCACCAGAGATGCTGCCAACAATATTAGATCCTTCTTCATGTTGTATGAGTAGTTTTAATTCAACTACAAAAGTATATATACTTTTTATGATTTGCAAAGCTGTAAGGAAAATATTATCTTTGTCATAGCAATTCCAACAAATGATATGAGAATATTAGCAGCACCGCTACAAGGCTATACCACGGCAGCATGGCGCCATTACCATGCTGAGATATATGGAGGCACCGACGCTTATCTGTCGCCATTCATACGCGTGGAGAAGGGAGAGATACGCCGCCACGACTTCAAAAGCATCTCTTCTGACCTCAACGCCAACCAAGAGCTTATACCGCAAATCATCTTCCGCGACGTAGCTGAATTTCGCATCCTCGTCGATGCCGTCAAAGCCCTGGGATACAACGATGTGAACCTCAACATGGGGTGTCCGTTTCCACCACAAGTGAAACATGGCCGCGGTGCCGCAGTGGTGACCAATGCCGCGCTATTGCAAGATATCCGCAACGTGATGGCTGAATATGCCGACATCTCTTTCTCAGTGAAGATGCGCCTCGGCGTAGATGATCCTCAGCAATGGCGCGGTGTGGCAGATATCCTCAACGCTATGCCGCTACAACACATCACCCTGCATCCACGTATCGCACGACAACAATATTCCGGCGACCTCCATATGGAGCAATTTGAGGCATTTGCAGCGCAATCTTCCCACCCTGTCATCTTCAATGGGGAGATCTCCACACCCGAAGATATAGCAGCCCTGGCGCAGCGTTTCCCGCAACTTTACGGTGTGATGATAGGGCGTGGTTTGCTGGCACGGCCCTCACTGATTCAGGAATACCGCGATGGTCAACAATGGTCAGCTCAGCAGCAGCTATCATCCGTGATTAAGCTACATCAATCCCTCTATGAACACTACCGCGCCATAGCGTGTGGCGATGCTCAATTCTTATCCTTGATAAAGCCATTCTGGGAGTATCTGGAGCCACTGATAGGCCACAAGTCAGAGAAAATGGTTAAAAAGGCCACCTCTGTCGCCAAATACCATGACGCCATTGCTATGATCACTTCTTAAGGAGAGACTAATCGGATAGATAATATCCACAAGGATTTTGCGTTAATAATTATACGGAAGAATTTATGTGATGATACGTCACAACAGATACGCAAAATGAAATCAAACAACGTGAACATATATGGCACACTAGCCGTGGCAGCGGCACTCCTCGCCTTCCCCGCTATGGTATCGGCACAGAGTGTGAGCTTCTCCGGCAACGCTAAAAAGGTGATCACCATCACCCCCGACAAGAACACCGGTCTAAACGCTTTATACGTGGTATCGACCACGCAAGGGCTCTCTGTGACGTATCAAGCTAAAAACAGCGGCAACCCCGTATGGTATTCCTACACCAATCTGGGTGGAGGATATGCCCAAGAAATCAGCGGCGTCACCTACGATGGCAACCGTAGCACCCTGCAGAATCCTGCCGGAGACACCGGTTATATCGTCGAGGATGGCACCGACCGTTACTATTTCTGGATCACAGACTATTCCGCACATCCATTGCGTCTCTCAGATGTGCAACTTCCATCAGAACCGGAATGTGGCATGACCACAATATCCATCTCCGGACGCGGCGATGAGATAGAATATTACGCTATCAATGGCAGAAAGGTGGTACTGAGCCGCGACATTGACGTGGAGTATCAGACACTGGAATGGGATGAGGAGAGCCGCTCCTTCTCACAGGTTCAAACCAAAAAGGTCATCGACAGCATCGAAGGGGATGTATATATCTCCCCTGCGCCACTCTGCAACACCACATTCTACGTCACCGGCGACCGCTTCCTCGAGGAGTGGGGCGAGATGCAATATGTGGAGTCACCGACCTTCTACACCAACGCTGTGGAGGTGCACACCTTCGCCGACCAGGTGGAGAACAGCGACGAGAAATCCAACCAGATCAGTAGCGGAGACTCGGGCCTTGGTGGTAGCGCACCTGCCGACATCACCTTCCGCGCTTATATCTCCGATGCGGTCCTCCACTCCGAATGGCAATTCTCCGACACAGAAGATTTCGAGGAGATTACCTACCGCTTCACCGACCAAGAACTGAACTACGTGTTCACCGAGGAGGGGACCACCTACGTGCGCTTCATAGGCAGCAACAGCGATGGCAGCTGTGAGGCGGAGGGTGAGACATACACCGTGAGCATCGGCGCTTCAGACCTGCTATGCCCCAATGCCTTCTCCCCCGGCGCTACCGAGGGTGTCAACGATATTTGGAAGGTCAGCTACCGCTCCCTTGTCAACTTCAAATGCTGGATATTCGACCGCAACGGCGTACAACTCTACTACTATGAGGATCCGGCGGGCGGCTGGGACGGCAAATACCGCGGCAAACTGGTCAAACCGGGTGTGTATTACTATGTCATCGACGCCACCGGTTCCGAAGGGAAACACTATAAGAAATCGGGCGACATAAATATCGTGA
Organism: uncultured Sangeribacter sp.; assembly: GCA_964559895.1. GTDB lineage: Bacteria > Bacteroidota > Bacteroidia > Bacteroidales > Muribaculaceae > Lepagella. The sequence goes on along the minus strand of CAZLJS010000010.1, from coordinate 5,353 downwards.
GATATAAAGTCAACTCATCTTCATCAACCTCCACCACCGAGGAGTGATAAAAATTCATTACCTTTGCGGTTGGAAAGGCAGATGAGTGAGTCTGACCAGTCTTATAATTCTTATGAATTATCCATATAATTGAGCTATGAAATACAAAGACAGCAATGAGGATGGTGCCGTAGAGGTACATGGAGCCAGAGTCCACAATCTCAAGAACATAGATGTGACCATTCCCCACAATAAGCTAAGTGTCATCACAGGGCTTAGCGGTTGTGGCAAATCCTCATTAGCTTTCGACACGATCTTCGCTGAAGGACAACGGCGCTACATCGAGACCTTCTCCTCCTATGCTCGCAATATGATGACAGCACTGGAGCGTCCTGACGTGGACGAGATCCAAGGACTGGCTCCGGTGATTAGCATCGAGCAGAAAACGGTCAACAAGAATCCACGCTCTACCATTGGCACCATCACAGAGATATACGACTTCTTCCGCCTCTTGTATGCCCGTCTGGGTGAGGCACGCAGCTATCTGTCGGGACTGCCCATGGTGAAATACACCAAGGATAAGATACTATCCCTCATCCTGGAGCGCTACGACAATAAGCGCATCTACATCCTGGCACCATTGGTAAAGAACCGCAAAGGCCATTACAAAGAGCTCTTTGAGACGCTACGCAAGAAGGGATACCTTAACGTGCGCGTGGATGGGGAGCTGCGACAGCTGGCCTACGGCATGAAATTGGACCGATATAAGAACCATACCGTGGAGCTGGTAGTGGACCGTATGCGCGCCTCCTCCAAAGATATACAGCGACTGAAGACCACCGTCGAGGAGGCTCTCAAGCAGGGTGATAAGCAGATGCTCGTCATGGATGCCGAGACGCTCGAGGCAGAGTATTTCTCACAGCTGATGATGGACCCCAAGACGGGTCTCTCCTACCCCGAACCGGCGCCTCACACCTTCTCGTTCAACTCTCCTCAAGGGGCGTGCCACACCTGCCGCGGTCTAGGTGTGGTGAATAAAGCCGATGAGCAGAAAATCATCCCCGACACCGACAAATCTATCTACGACGGTGCCATAGTGCCGTTAGGGAAATATAAGAACAATCATATATTCACACAGATAGAGCATATCTGCCGCCATTTTGAGGCTACGCTGAAGACACCCGTCAAGAAGCTGCCGCGTGAATGTATCGACGCGATACTCTTCGGCGCCGACTTCCCGATGGAGATAGGTGGAGTAGTGATGTCGCCGAGTCGCTATTCCCGCACTTTCGACGGCCTGGTGAAATACCTGGAAATGCAGCAGGATGAGGACGCAGGAGCCTCCGCCAACAAGTGGAGCGACCAGTTCTTCTCTGAGATAACCTGTCCGGAGTGTCATGGCGACCGCCTGGACAAGATACCGCTCCACTATTTCATAGACAATAAGAATATAGCAGAGATCTCTGCCATGGACCTCAATGAGCTGGCGACATGGACCGAAGGCCTCGAAGATAGAGTGCCTACGCAACGCCGCACTGTGGCAGAGGAGATACTCAAAGAGATACGCACACGGCTTAAATTCCTGCTGGAGGTAGGGCTAGGCTATCTGTCGCTCAATCGCAGTTCGGCATCGCTCAGTGGCGGTGAGAGCCAACGTATCCGCTTGGCAACGCAGATAGGTTCGCAATTGGTCAATGTGCTGTATATCCTCGATGAACCGAGCATTGGACTTCACCAGCGCGACAACCATAGACTGATAGCATCGCTAAAGGAGTTGCGCGACGAGGGTAACTCAGTCATCGTAGTGGAACATGACCGCGACATCATGGAGCAATCAGACTATATCGTAGATATAGGCCCCGGGGCGGGACGTCATGGCGGCGAGGTAATGTTTCAGGGCACTCCTGCAAATCTGAAAAAGCAGCACTCCATCACAGCGCAGTACCTCAACGGAGAGCTATCCATCCCTGCGAAGACCACCTACCGCGAGGGCAACGGACAACACCTCATCCTACGCGGCGCCACAGGACATAACCTCAAAAATGTGACCCTCGACCTGCCATTGGGTAAGTTTATCTGTGTCACCGGTGTGTCGGGAAGTGGCAAGTCGTCGCTCATCAACGGCACTCTGCAGCCTATCATCAGCAAAAAGCTATATAGGTCGCTACGGGAACCGTTGCCTTACACCGAGATTGAGGGTATGCAGAATATCGACAAGATCGTCACCGTGGATCAGTCACCCATAGGACGCACGCCACGCTCCAACCCTGCCACATACACGGGGCTGTTCACCGAGATACGCAAACTATTTGTGAATCTACCTGAGGCACAGATGCGCGGCTATCGTCCGGGGCGCTTCTCCTTCAACATCTCCGGAGGTCGCTGCGAGACCTGCAAGGGTAACGGATACCGCACCATCGAGATGAACTTCCTCCCCGACGTGTTGGTGCCCTGCGAGGAGTGCAACGGACACCGCTACAACCGCGAAACGCTGGAGGTGCGCTTTAAGGGTAAATCCATCGCCGATGTGCTGGAGATGACCATCAACCAAGCGGTAGAGTTCTTCTCAGCAGTGCCTATGATATTGCGCAAGTTGCAGATATTGCAGGAGATAGGTTTGGGATACATCAAACTCGGCCAACCATCATCTACGCTTAGCGGTGGAGAGAACCAACGCGTGAAGTTAGCGTCGGAGTTGGCGAAGCGCGACACCGGCAAGACACTCTTCATCCTCGATGAGCCCACCACAGGACTGCATTTTGAAGATATCAGAGTGTTGCTCGGCGTATTTGAGAAGTTAGTCGATAAGGGTAATACGTTGGTGGTGATAGAGCACAATCTTGACGTGGTGAAATCTGCCGATTATGTCATTGATTTAGGCCCTGAAGGGGGACGCGAAGGTGGTATGATATTGGCGCAGGGTACACCGCGTGAAGTAGCGGAGATGGATACCGCGACTGCGAAGTATCTCCGCGAAGAGCTACGGCGATGAGCCATAGCACCACCCTATCGCACACCATTGTAAGCATGGTCGCAATCCTCCGGTAGAAAACGTATGATTCCCGCTGCGGCATGTCCGTTGTCGTTGGTTAGATGCATGATAAAGCTCTCAATAGCGGCGGTCTGGTCCGCTGCCGTGCCATGTGCGAATGCGTCGTTTATACGAGCAAAGTAATCGTCTCTAGTCATATCGTTTAAATTTTGTTACGATGCAAAGTTAAAATTCATGATATGCCAAATCATTTCATACCCTAAAAGTTATTTGAAAAAATGCTCTGTAATTAGTAATTTTGTAGAGGATAAATCGAAACAACGATATGGGAAATTCTGATATATCTATACGCAATGCGGTGGCGGAGGATGCTCCACTAGTCGCTTGGACGGTGCTGACAGCGCTGGATATGGACGACAAAGAGTTAGCTACGGTGACACGCTGCTGCTCAGATGCCGCCACGCTCTATTCATGGCGCAACACTCGCGTCATCACAGTGGATGGCGTAGCGGCGGGATGCCTTATCTCCTATGAAGGTTCACGCTATATGGCGATGCGCGACTACACCTGGCAGGGGTTGTGGGATGACTTCGACGCCGAGGAACTCAAGGACGTGGAGGTTGAGACCTGTCGGGGTGAATACTATCTGGACTCGATGGCACTGCTGCCGGAGTATCGCGGTATGGAGCTGGCAAAACGTCTGTTGCTCGACGGTATAGAACGAGGCAAAGCGGCGGGATGTGGCAGCGTGACACTGATTGTCAGCGTCGATAAGCCGCATCTGCAAGAATACTACGCCTCGATGGGGTTTGAGGCATACAGCACCATGGACTTCTTCGGACACCGTTACAACCGCATGAGATATATGTGTAAATAACCGCATCCATTTTAGCTGAAAGAAATGAAAAGAGCAGGCCCACTTGGAGCTTGCTCTTATTCTGTAGATATGGGTTATTAGCCCGTAAATTCCTGGAGACGATTAGATGGCTTGGAGGAACTTAACTACGGCTTCACGATCCTCCTTAGATAGGTTACGGAAGGACTCTACGGCACGTTTAGCATCGCCACCATGCCACATGATAGCCTCAATCTCGTTGCGGGCACGGCAGTCGTGGAGACGGTCCTCATGGCCCGACGCTTTCTTGGAAAGGCCACGGCCCCAAAGCGGAGTTGTGCGACACCACTGACGCAAACCGGGGTTCTTCATATCCAAGTTGTGCGACAGCATATCGGTGTAAGGCCAAATCTTCTGATGTGGATAGCGAGGGAGCTTCTTGACGAGGTATTTGTCGCCCGTATAGTTGTCGTCGCCGGTGGTCCAAGAGGGTTTGTGACAAACGGTGCAACCCATCTCGTAGAAGAGTGTGCGACCACGTTGAACGTCAGCATTGTCAAGGTTACGAGCTGCAGGGACAGCCAAACCACGGTGCCAAATCATGAAATCATCGTAGTCCTCTTGGCTAAGCTCTACGTCCAGGTCTTGGCTCATCAGGTAGTCGTATATTTGCTTCTCTGTCCAGCCTAAAGCCTGCTGCACATCCTTATCCTTGGAAGCGGTCTCGGCGTATGCAGTGGTCATGTAGTGGTAACGACGTGAGGGGTGAGTGACGTTTGTGATGTTCCAGATAGCATTTGCGCCCGGGCCGTTCTGGAGAGTACCGCGGGTGAGGCCGTAGGTGTAGCGACCGGGGTGCGATGTACCGTCGTTCTCTGTAATCATAGAGCCGATTTTGCCCATGCAATATCCGCGGCTCTGCTGGCTCTCATACTCCGCCATAAGGTCCTCGTCGGAGATGGCATCGAGCAGTCCGGTGCCATAGATGCCGATAGTGGATTCCAAATAAACGTTATAGACATCTGGCATGGGAACATAGATAGCGTCACGGTCGATGGTCACCTCGGGATAGATAAGGTCGTAGGTCTCACCATCGGGGAAGGTGTTGCCCCACTCGTCGGTATAAGAGAGCCATTGGATATGGATACCGCTCTCATCGATAGGAGCCTTGAAGGGTGCCACGGCTTTAGTCTGCGGCATACCTGTCAGTGAGGATACATACTTATTGTTGGCGTCAGTGACAACGAGTAGGTATCCGTTGCCATAGTCTGATGCACGGTATTGCGACACGCGTTTGCCATGGCCGTAGCCGGGGTGGCAAGTCTCGCAAGAGGAGCGCACGTAGAGGGGACCGAGGCCGCAGAAGGCGCCGTCGCTGTTGGAGTTGAAATCACGTTCAAACAGCATCTCACCATTCTTAAATTCCTTCATTAGACCCATCTGCTCTACCACGGGGGTAGGTTGTTCGTAGCAGGTAGCGGAATAGTTGAAAGAGGTGCCCAATTCGCCACCGGTGTACCATTCTTCAGATAATTCTTCATTGGGAT
>CAZLJS010000009.1:0-20515 GCA_964559895.1 uncultured Sangeribacter sp. | reverse complement strand
GATCTAATAGAACTGCCGAAAAATGCTCTATATTTAATAGTTGTCACTGTTGAAGGTATCTGTATAGAAGTAAATGCACCGTTATAAAAAGCATTATTGCCGATGTAAGTCAATCCTTCCGGTAAAACCACAGATTTAATATAAGTTTTCCCGGAAAAAGCGCTGTCACCGATACCTGTGACTTGATACGTAATGCCGTCGTTAGTGACTTCAGAAGGAATATTAACTGTAGTCACGTTATTTGGAACACTAGTCACCCAGCATTCGTTTTCATTTTTGGTCTCGTATGTAATATTGTTTTTTGTAAAAGAGTCTGCTTTTGCGGCATCGGGTATCAACACGAAGAGGAGGAGTATTGCGCACAATAATCCTAGGGGGCGTTTCTTTAGGTCTTTTCCATTCATTTTAGTAAGTTTTGAGTTTTGTATTTGGTTAGTTCTCAGCTTGTAATCTCAACAATTGTCTATAAGGTTTCTAATTGTTCGATTAGGGCACTAAGTTAAGAGAATTATTTTACCCCCCCCCCTAATGAATTATATATATTTAACAAATAATTAATTAATATTAACACTAGGATGGTGACTTTCCTCAATATTGCTGCTCACACAGATGTGTGCCTCTTGGCACACTTGATGCCTATTGATACTACCCCGCAGAGACTCGCCTTCGGCTCGCTCTACGGGGTTACCGACAGATTTGCCCCTCTCGGGGCATCGCTGACTCTACGCACTTCACTGTCGGCGCTACGCAGTCAAGCGGGGCATCAGCTGTTGGTGTTGGGCATCGGTGGCTTCCTCGTGCGGAGCTGTTCTGTTCAAAAGATCTTTCTTTTGCTTTTAGCCATCCGTTTGTCCGCCATCATCTACACTGCTGGCGAGTCAGGTGCCTTGCCTTTACCTGATTGACCTATCCGCTTTATACTTACAAAAAGAATCGCCACCCGGATGGATGGCGATCCTTTTTTTATGATGGTGATGGGTGGCATGGCTGCCGTTCTAATAACGGGCCACGCCCATAGCGCACCGGTTATTTGTCGATATCGTGGAGGAGCGTTTCCACGGCGACGCGTAGCTGGTTGTCGATGCCGGCTGCCATATCCTCGGGTGAGTTGGCGACCTTCACGTCCGGTTCCAACTGATGATTCTCCAGGTAATACCCTTCGGCGGTCTTGAAACCAACCACGGGGATGCCGAAGTAAAGCGTGGGATCTTGCAGGTCAACCCAGTTGACGGAGCTCATAGTGCCCGGCACGGGCATTCCGACGAGCTTACCTATCTTGCGGTTGTTATATACCCAAGGTGTGCCGTGGGCGTTGCTATAGTTAGCCTCGCCGATGACCATGATGGAGGGCTTGTTCCAACGACGCGATGGCATCTGTCCTGATACCACCCCTTGTATCTCTTGTGTGAGGTATTTGTCGCCGGTGAACAGTACCTCGATATCCTCATGGAGACGGCCGCCGCCGTTCCAGCGAGTGTCGATTACGATACCATCCTTCTCATTGTATTTACCCAAGATTTCGGAATAGATATTGCGATAGCTGTCGTCGCTCATGGACTGCAAGTGCACGTATCCCAGGCGGCCACCGGAGAGGGAATCGACGATCTGCTCGTTGCGACGTACCCAGCGTTTGTAGAGCAACGCGTTCTGGCGGCTCACAGAGATAGGACGTATCACCTCGTCAACCTTCTCGCCCGCGGGAGTGGTGAAGGAGATAAGCGTTTTCTTGCCGGAGGTGCCGTTGAGGAGCTGCGACACATCCTCGTTGGCGGTGATGGCGGTGCCATTGACAGCGGTGATAGTGGCGCCGGGGGTCATGCGAGTAGTGGCGTTGTAGAAGGGGGAGTTGACCAGAATCTCATCCACCAATAGGCCGTCGCCGTTGTAGTGCATGTCGTAGAGCAGACCGAGAGCCGCGGTAGCTTCGGGAGAACCCTTCTCGGGGGAGTAATAAGCGCCGGTGTGAGATACGTTTAGCTCGCCGAGGAGCTCGCTGCCCAGCTCTGCGAAGTCGTAGTTATTGTTGATGTGGGGAAGGAATTTGCGGTATGCTTCGCCCATAGCCTTCCAGTCCACGCCATGCATATCAGTGCGGTAGAAACGCTGTTTCTCCTGCTCAAGGATATAGTCAAACATATATTCGCGTTCTGCGGCGTGGTCAATCTTCTGAGAGCCGCTGTAGCGGATAGCGCTGACCTTATCCTTGCCAAGGTCGAGTTTCTTGAGAGTGCCTTGTGAGCCCATCAGGAAGAGCGTCTTACCCTCCTTGTCGGGAATCATAGACATCGGCTCGTCACCGACTTTAGTGGATATGGAGATATCCCCTTTGCGGAGATCCTTCTCCCAGAGGTCGTAACCATCCTCTGTCTCGGCTAGGAAGTATAGCGTCTCGCCATCGTCGTCGATATAGGCGTCGCATATCTCAGACGAGAAGGGTGTCAGGCGCACGATTCTATCCTCGATGCCAGCCACCTCCACCTTGCTCTTAACCTCGGCGGGAGCCTCTGCTTTCTTATCCTTCTTGGCTTTCTTTTTATCCTTTTTAGTATCCTTATCCTCGTCGGTAGCATCCTTTTTGGCAGCTTTCTCGGCATCTTTCAGGAGGGCATAGTCCTCTTCGTTTAGCTTATATTTGTCGTAAGCGGCTTGGTTGGTGAATACCAGCAGGGCGTCGAGTGAGGAACCCCATGAAGCGTGGTTCTTCATGCCGTAGCGCTCGCTGAGGAAGAGGATAGCGTCGCCGTTCATCACCCAGTGGGGGGTGTGGTTCATATATGCGGAGTTGGTGATGTTGGTCATCTCGCCGCTCTTGACATTGATGATGGCGATGTCGTAGTAGGGGTCGCGTTGGTGCACATCCACCACGGAGGCAAGCCATTGGCTGTCGGGGCTCCATTCGATGTATAAGTTACCGTCGCGGTATGTGGAGGTCTCACCGTGGGTGAGCAGCGTCACCTTCTTGGTAGCGAGGTCCATCACGGCGATGTTGCGGCGATCCTGTACGAACGCCATGCTCTTGCCATCAGGGGAGATTTTGGGGTGAGAACGCTCCACACCGTCGTTGTCAAAGAGAGCAGTCTCCTCGATGAGGGTGGCGTTGGGGAAGTTGGGGTCCTCGGAGCGTTGGATTTTAGCGCAATAGATATTGTCTGAGCCGGAGCGGTCTGAGGCGTAGTAGAGGGTGCGGTTGTCCTTGCCCCATTCGGGATAGCTCTCTCCTTGTGGAGTATTGGTGACCTGTTTGGTGGTGGCATACTCTGTGGCGGTGACGAATATGTCGCCACGGTGTGAGAATGCTATCTGCTTACCATCGGGTGAGGGGACGGCGTCCTCCGCGTTGGAGGAGAAGCGGGTCACCTCGGCGGGTGCTGCCGGGTCCATATCTACATCGATAAACACCTTTTGGGGCTGAGCACCTTGGCGCATGGTGTAGATTTCGCCATCATAGGTGAAGGCTAGGGTGCCATCTGTGGCGCAGGAGAGGAAGCGCACGGGGTGTGTGGTGAACGATGTTAGCGCCTTCACCTCGGCGGGGTTGCTGAGCGGGAAGGAGTAGAGGTTCATCGAGCCGCCATTGCGTTCGCTGAGGAAATATACCGTTTTGCCGTCGGGACTAGCTACGGGGTTGAGGTCCTCACCACCGCGGTTGGTGAGGTTGCGGTGGTGGTTGCCGTCGAATAGCCATACATCGCGGGTGACGGAGGAGGTGTGGTGCTTACGCCATTCGCTCTCCATACCCTTCACGTCGTTGTATAGGAAGCTGTTGGTGCCGGGGATATATGCTATCATATTCGCCGGAGTGGTGAGCACTTGTGTGGTAGCGCCACCTGCCACCGGCACTTGATACACCTCAGTGAGGCGGCGGGTGGGGAATATCAGCGACTTAGGATCATCCTGTATCATGGCGGAGAACTGCACGTATTTGCCATCTGGGGTGAAGGCCTGTGGTATCTCTGCGGTGGAGTTGGAGGTGAGGCGGCGCACGTTGGTGCCGTCGTTATTCATCACATAGATATCCATGGCGCCGCTACGGTCTGAGGCGAAGGCGATATATTCGCCCGTGGGTGACCAGATAGGGTTGCACTCATAGGAGGATTGGGTGGTGAGGCGCACACCTTTGCCACCGTTCACCCCGACCTTATAGATATCCCCCTGGTAGGTGAATAGGATATCATTGCCGGAAGGTGAGATCTGTACATCGCGCAGCCATAGCGGAGTAGCGGCTGATGCCATCAGGGAGGGCACCGCCATTGCCAGGCTGATTATCACTTTCTTCATACTATTGTGGGTGTTATATTTATAATTTCCGTGGTATCGTGAGGTTTATATATCACAATGCAAAGATAATAAAATACTGCAAAAGGAGAAATCTTTGGTTAATAGTTTTGCATAGTCAGCTTACCGATAGCGTATAGCGGTATGATTTGTATGGAGCGTGTGGCGCCATTATCGTCGTAGTTGAGCATGCCGAAATTCTCCAACGAGCACCTTACAGCGTGTGTGATATCTTTTTTTGCCATAAATAGTCGCAGGCTTTTCATCTTGCCACTCACTCCTGATTTCACCTCCAAAGGCAATACTTGCATATTATATGGTATCACATAATCGACTTCCGAGGTGGCGCCATTGGATAGGTTCTCCCAATAATATAGGTCGTAGCGGCTTCTGAAGTCGGCTGCCTTTATTAGCTCCCATCCAACAGATAGTTCTGCTAAACATCCCTTGTTGACCAGCTCCTTTTCGCTACCTGTCAAGATTATCTCCGTGATAGGTTGTGCTCCACCGAAATCCAGGTCAAGGATGCGTAGCAATAGCCCGCTGTCAAGGTATATATATTTGGTAAATTTCTCATTGACTTCCGCGCCTAAAGGTAACCCATTGGCGGCAGAGTGGCGTACACTCTTTATCAATCCGGCATCTGAGAGAAGTCCCAAAGCGCGTTTCACTTCGTTGGCGTTGTAGTTGCCATTTACTTTTGAAAAGGTGAATTTCTTGCCGGATTGAGCTATGACGCTTTGCAACGTGTTGCGCAGAAGCTCGGGGCTAACCTTTGTGTGGTATTTAGAGAAATCGTCGTAGTAGGATTGCTGTATATCCGACAACTCCTTTATACATTCCTGGAAGTTTCCGGTCTCTACCCAAGCACGCACGCTAGCCGGCATACCTCCCACCATCAGGAATGTGCGGTATAGCTTCACCAGTTCTTGGTGAAGAGCGTCAAACAGCGGTTCTTGCGCAGTGGCGTTGGCTATTGCCGTGGCCCAGTTGTCGTGCCCCGTGGCGGATAGAAATTCTGTGAAGGATAGCGGATACATGAAGATGGAGCTGACACGTCCTACGCCATAAGTCTGGAGGTTTTTTAGTGCGAATTCCAACAGTGACCCGGCGGCAACTACGTGTAGCTCAGGGTATTGCTCTTTGAAAAACCATAGCGATTTCAGCGCCTCCTCGCATGCCTGTATCTCATCAAAAAAGAGAAGGGTCTCTCCGAGTATGATAGGTGTGGAATAGAGCATACTCAGCCGTTCGCAGATGATTCTTATATCCGATTCTTGTTGGAATAGCTCTTTGATGTTTCGTTGCGCTTCAAAGTTGACTTCTATGCTATACTTAAAGCTCTCTGCTAAATGACGTACCGACATAGATTTACCTATCTGTCGGGCACCTCGCACTAGTAGCGGTTTCCTATTGCGACTATCCTTCCAGAGCAGCAATTCCTTGTCTATATTTCGTTTAAAATATGCCATAGATTCATGCTTTATTTGGGCGATATCTTTTATCTGTTTGCAAAGGTAAATATAAAATCGCTATAAAACAATAGGTTAACGGCAGTTTTTGATAAAATCAAGAGGAATAATCGGGTGATTTTTGATAAAATCAAGAGGAATAATCGGGTGATTTTTGATAAAATCAAGAGGAATCGCTGGGGAGATTACGCTTTTTGGTTCTTGTCGCGGTACTCTTTGGGGGTGCAGCCGTTGGCGCTCTGGAAGACGCGGTAGAAGTAGGTCTTGTTGTGGAAGCCACAACTGATCATGATCTCCTTGATGGTCTTGTCGGTGCGCACCAACATCTTCTCCGCCTGCGACAAACGGTAGGAGGAGATATAGTTACCGGGCGACATATCTGCTATGCGCTTGATGCGGCGATATAGCTGCGTGCGACTGATGGCAAGGTCGTCGGCAAGCTCATCCTGGGTGTAATCCTCGTTGGAATAGTTCTTGGAGAGAACGTCTATCACCTTGTCTATGAACTGTTTATCCTCGGGGCTGATGGAGGCGTTGTTGTATTGCTCCTTATATGCCGAAGCCGATTGAGAGAACTGCTTCATCATCTGCTGGTTAAGGAGAATATTGTTTATCGCGGCCTTGAGGTGCTCGGGATGGAAAGGCTTGTCGATGAAGGTGTTGGCGCCAATCTCCAGTGCCTGGATGCGGTTCTCGATGCCGGAGCGCGACGACAGGATGATGATAGGTATATATCGCGTCGTCTCATTGGATTTGATATTGTCAATCAGCTCGATACCATTCATGTGAGGCATGATGATGTCGGTGATGATAAGCGCCGGTTTCGCCTGTTTGAGCTTGTCGAGGGCGTCGCGGCCATTGTTGGCGGTGATGACGTCATACACTTCGCCAATGATATCCTTAATCATGTCGCAAATCTCCTGTTGGTCATCGACCACGAGGATAAGCGGTTTCTGGTCGCCGAATAGGTTTGGCGTGGGGGTGAAGTTTACGGGGTGGTAATCAGTGGGTTTGCTCACGGTGGAGATCTCGCTCTCGTTGCGGCGTGGCAGGGTGATGGTGAAGGTGGTGAACTCATCCACGGAGCTGGCAACCTCGATGGTGCCTTGCATTAGCGTTACCAAGTCTTTGCACAGTGACAAACCTATCCCCGTGCGTGAATATTTACCTTCGGCGAGCTTCTTCTCAAAGTTCTCAAGGATGGTGAAGCGGTTGAAGATAGACTCCAGCTGGTTGGGTTTGATGCCGTGGCCGCTGTTGCTGCAGGTGATGACCATATTATCATTCTCCACCGCCACTTTGAGCTCGATATATCCATTCTCGGGGGTATATTTCAGCGCGTTGGAGAGCAGGTTGAAGATGATTTTCTCCAGCATATTCTCATCGACGATCCACTCTATATCCTCCTCACTGCTGAAATATGTGGAGAAACGGATATTTTGTATCTCCAAGTCATTGTTGAAGTTACCGGATATCTTCTCAACCATCTCTGTGATATTGACACGCTGTAGGTTGACGCTGAGGTATCCCGTCTCCGCTTTGCGAAACTCCATAAGCTCCTGTATCTGGCTACGCATCCTGTCGGCATTGGACTGGATGGTGAGCAGCTGCTTGTTGAGCGATTTATCGGCGGATTTATCAGATAGTATCTGGCTGGCGGCGCCATAGATGAGCGTGATGGAGTTGGAAAACTCATGGGCGATGTTGGTGAAGAATTTCAGTTTTGCCTTATGCACATTCTCCTTATTATCCGTTTCCAGGCGTTGCAATTCCAGCTGATGTTTGAAACGGCGGCGCGCGTTGATATTGCGCAGCACTAGGAGCGCCACGGCGCCTATGAATATGATATATAGCGACACAGCCCACCATGAGGAGTACCAAGGCCGGTCGATGATGATGGTGTATTCCTGCGGTGTGGACCATGTGTGGGAGTCCCCGGCGGCCCTTACGTAGAGGGTGTAGCTCCCCGGCGACAGCTGGTTGAGCAGGATATTGCGCGCGGTGCCCAGGTCTATCCATCCGGAATTGGTGTTGGATAATGAGCTGTTGGATACCAACTTATAACTCAGCTTACATTGACGGTTATCGAGATAGTCTATGATGGAGAAGGATAGATTGATGGTGTTGAGGTCGTGGGTGGTGTGGATGGTATTGTTGAGGAACTCATACGGCATATTTGCCACCGACACCTCCTTGATGGTTATCTTTGGCACGAAGTCCTTGACGACGATGCGGTTGGGGTATATGATGTTAAAACCGTTAATACCGCCGAAGAAGAGTGCCGTAGCATCGGGGGATGTGAAGCCCGCGCCGTCTGAGAACTCGTTGTTTTGCAGCCCATCCTCGTGGAAATAAGAGGTGATGGTGTAGTCTTTGTGGTTGATGTGGCTGACGCCTTGGCTGGTGCTCACCCAGATATCATGGTTGGCATCCTCCTGCATGGAGTGGATATTATAGTTAGGCAAACCGATGTTCTGGTTTAGCGTGCGGAATCGGGGCTTATCCTTATCCTTGGCGTCGAGAAGGCTAATGCCCTGCGTGGTGCCAATCCATAGGTTGCCACGGCTGTCGAGCAGTAGGGAGATGATATCGTTGCAGCAGAGGTGGTCGTCGGCGGTGCCCGACACGGCCTTGTAGGAGGTGAAAGAGCCGTTGCGCTTATCCATGCGGCTGAGGCCACCTCCGCGGGTCGCTATCCATAGGTATCGGCCATCGTCCGCAAGGTTGTATATCACATTTCCGGCGATAGAGTTCTTGTCCTGTTTGATATGTGTGTAGTTCTTGACGGCAGTGACCTGTTGGCGCTCGTCGAGGGTGATTTTAAACAAGCCATATCCGCTGGTGCCAATATATAGGTTGTTGGCGTCGGTCTGCAGGATGCAATACACCGATTCAATATTTTTGCCGGCAGGGAATGCCGAGACGTCGAGTTGCTTCAAGGCGTTGGCGGCATAGTCGAAATATAACAGCCCGGTGCCGTCGGTGCCTACCCATAGCCGTTGCAACCCTTGTGCCACGGAGAGCACGGAGTTGTAGGAGCGGCCGGTGCCGACATTGAAGTTGTCGAACCGTTCCAATCCTTTGGCACCCAGGTGGTTGAGACGCGACAACCCGCCACCCTTGCTGCCTATCCATAGCGACCCAAGCTTATCTATGAGGATGGCTCTGACAGGGTATATGTTACCCTTGAGGTATCGTTCGGCGGAGATGTTGGTGATGAAATTGGAGTTGGAGAAGCATTTATAGATACCCTTGCCGTCGGTGCCTATCCATGTGATGTCTTGTATGCCATGGTATAGAGATAGCACGGAGGCGTTGATATCGTCGATGTGTACCAGCTGATTGGTAGGGGAGAGGTAGTAATAACCCTTTGACGTGCCGAGATATAGCACCCCGTCTTTGGACATAGCCGACTGCAGATTGTCGCTGATTTTAATGCCGGTGGCGTCGATGGAGGGCACTTTGTCGTAGGTGTTGATGCTATACAGCTCCTCATTAATAGAGAACCAAAGGTGCTTGTCGTTGTCGTAGATAAGCTCCGGAGAACTGTGTGCCGGTAGTTGGATTTTGTGCAACACTGTGGCGCGGCGGTTCTCCACGCAGACTTGCATGATGAGGTTGCGGTCGGTGAGTATCCAGAGGATATCCTTGTCGTCGATGAGTAGCTGCTTGATATGTAGGCGTTGCTGCGCGGTGCCGACTTGCAGTTTGTCGAAGCGGTTGCGCGCCTTGTCGTAGATGAATAGTCCTTGGGTGATGAGTGAGGCAAACACTTCCTTCTTGCTATTGATGCAGCAGTAATAGGACTTCTCGGGATAAGTGGAGTGCAACGGGTGCTCCAGGAAGAAGCGGGTGCAGCGCCCCGTATATTTGTTGAAGCGGTTGATGCCATAGTCGGTGGTGACCCACAGATGCACTTTATCCTCCTCGGCGACTTGGCGTATCACCGAATTGGAGAGGGTGGTGCTGTCGGCGTTGCTATGCATGAACTCCTTCACGTCGTAACCATCGTAACGATTCAAGCCATCCCAGGTGCCTATCCATAGCAGCCCGTCGCTATCCTGAAAGATAGTGTTGACAGAGCTGTTGCTTAGTCCATTGTTGTTGTTCAATGCCAATAAATAAGAATTCAACGGGGTAGCCACTGCCAACGAAGTGAAGGCAGCAACGAGCAGGAGGAGCAGCCCCCAACCATTGCGTAATGGATGACTCATGGTAATATTTTGATGCTTTGGTTATATCCGTTTTTCTTAATTATTGCCCTAAGTTAGATATAAATTTTCACCCCACCAAATAAATTTTTGGTTCACTTAAGTTTCAAAACCCCGTAGTGCCCTTCTAAAGCTCCATTATCGGCATAAAATGTATAAGTAACAATACCACTGAAAGTTAAAATCGGTCGGAATAGTACACTATGGTTCCAAAATAGTACACTATACGTTCAAAATGGGGTATTGGAAAGATAGTGGACCAAAATCGGACTTAAGCGAACTTCAAAGTAAAAATATGGCAGTAGTTTCGCTTCCGGAAAATTAACCTCAATCTCAAAAATATGGATATCGCCAGAAGAAATCAAAACAACCCGATACTCCGCCCCAGCGATTTGGCGCCGAGCATCGAAGGTATGGAGATCACCTGCCTGCTCAATCCGGGCGTGTTTAAGATGCACGGTAAGACATGGCTGGTGCTACGCGTGGCTGAACGCCCCACACAGCAAGAGGGCAAAATCAGCTTCCCCGTGTATAACGACGAGGGTAAAATCGAGGTGTTGAGTTTCGACGTCAACGACCCGGACCTTAACGCCGATGATCCGCGCGTGATCCAATACAAAGGTGACTACTATCTCACCACCCTCTCTTACCTCAGATTCGTTTGTAGCGAAGATGGAATTCATTTCCATGAGGACCCCGCTTATCCACCATTGTATGGCGAGGGTGATTTGGAGAAATTCGGCATCGAAGATTGCCGTGTCGCTACCATGAACGACGGATACTTCTTAACATTCACCGAGGTGTCGCCCGTAGCAGTCGGTGTGGGCCTTATCGAGACCACCGATTTCAAGAGCTACAAGCGCCACGGTATGATATTCCCGCCGCACAACAAGGATTGCGCCCTCTGGGAGGAGCAGGTCGATGGCAAATATTACGCGTTTCATCGTCCCAGCAGCCCCGAGTTGGGTGGCAACTATATATGGCTGGCAGAGAGTCCCGACCGTCTCCACTGGGGAAAACATCGCTGCATCGCCACTACACGCCCCGGTAAATGGGATTCAGTGAGAGTAGGCGCCGGTGCCGCTCCCATCAAGACCGAAAAGGGCTGGCTCGAGATTTACCACGGTGCCAACGCTGAAAATAGATATTGTCTGGGTGCCCTGCTCCTCGACCTCAACGACCCCACCAAGGTCATAGCACGCAGCGAAGAGCCTATCATGGAGCCTAACGCCGACTATGAACAGACCGGCTTCTTTGGCAACGTAGTCTTCACAAACGGTCAATATGTGGAGGGTGACACCATCCATATCTATTACGGTGCCAGCGACGAAGTGATCTGCAAGGCGGAGTTGTCTATCAGTGAGATACTTAAATCATTGAACGTCTAACCTTATGATCAATAAGCTATTAAACGAATATAGGGTATTTAAGCAGTATCCGCGCAACATGAAGATACTGCTTACCACCAACATGACCTATGCCTGGGTGCTCCCCATCGTGGAGATATTTGTCGGAGCGTATATCATGCGCAACAGCGGCAAGCCCTCCTACGTCGCCATATACCAATTGGCGCAGTACTTCGGCATAGTGCTCACCTCTATTGTCAACGGTTGGTTGCTCAATAGCTTCAAAGTAGCGCATCTCTACTGTGCCGGTATCCTGATGTCGGCGCTATCCATGGTAGGTATGATGATGGTGCCGGAGCTGGGTATCACCGAGTTGGCGCTGACTGGTGTGGTGATGGGCGCCGCCTCAGGATTCTTCTGGACCAACAGATACCTGATAGCGCTGAAATCCACCGACGACAACAACCGCAACTACTTCTTCGGCCTTGAGAGCCTCGGCTTCACTGTGGGGCAGATCGCCGTGCCTCTGTTGGTAGGCGCGCTC
Source organism: uncultured Sangeribacter sp. (assembly GCA_964559895.1). Taxonomy (GTDB): domain Bacteria; phylum Bacteroidota; class Bacteroidia; order Bacteroidales; family Muribaculaceae; genus Lepagella. The sequence continues at coordinate 8,667 of CAZLJS010000009.1, read as the reverse complement.
ATCGCCGGACTACAAGGAAAAGTAATCTTCGGCATGACCGTGGATGTCAACACCGCATACCTCATAGTGACTGTGCTGGGCACTATCGTCACCATCGCCGCTTGCATCAACATGCTACGTGGCGACTTCGAGAACCCCGAGTCCAAGCAGTTCCTCTATTTCAAGTTTGACCGCTTGTGGAACAAGGTCCTCTCCCTAGCATCCTTGAAAGGTATGGTGCAGGGCTTCCTGGTCACCGCTCCCGCCATTCTGGTGATGAAGCTGGTGGGCGAAGAGGGCACACTGGGCATCATTCAGAGTGTTAGCGGAGGCATCACTGCGATATTGGTATATGTGTTGGGCCGCGTCACCAAACCGCGCCACCGCATCGCCATCTTCGGCATCGGTCTCATCATATTCGCTGTCGGCACCGTCGTCAACGGCATCCTCTTCAGCGCTGCCGGTGTGATAATCTTCGTGCTCTGCAAAGTGATATTCCAGCCACTCCACGACTTGGCTTACTATCCCATCATGATGCGCTCCATCGACCTGGTTTCCAAGAGGGAGGGACGCAACGAATACGCCTACATCCTCAGCCATGAGATAGGCCTCTTCGCGGGACGCGTCTTCGGCTTGACACTCTTCCTATGCCTCGCCATGGGCGTCTCTGAGGACTTCGCTCTGATGTATGCTCTCCCCATAGTTGGTATTCTCCAATTATTGTCACTACCTTTAGCCAAAAATATTACTAAAACCTGCGAGAGATATGATAATGAAAATAAATAAATCCACCATAATGGCGGCAGCCGGTGTAGCATTGCTTTCCGTGCTTGCCTCATGCGGCGACGACAACTATGGCGACGCCGTGGAGCAAGTGAATATTGACCGCATCGAAATGATGCCCAATATGCCACAGCCTTACCATATGCTCGATTGGAAACAGAAAGCCAAAGACTTCGACGCATATATCTTCGACGAGAACCCTATCATCAACGGTAACCATATATTATGGCTCGATAGCGCGCGTCGCAATATCGACCAAGTGACATTTGGCATCTACACCGCCATCGACGACTCCCGTCAAGGTCCGAAACACAACAACGGCGAGTTTCACGAGAGCCTCAACTCGTTGGCGGCGCTTATCGGTGGCACACTCGTGGGCATTGACAAGAGCAACCAGAATGGTATGAACTATGTCAAAATGGTTCAGAACTATTTTAACTCAGATACGGGCTGGAACATCATTATGAACAACACTAACCCCTCCGTGGCAATGCTCGGTGGCGGTTACGGCAGAGACTGGTGGTACGACGTTTTCCCCAACGTGCTTTACTACGCCCTCTGCGACCTTTATCCCAACGTAGATAATGCCGAGAAGATACAGCGCAGCATCGCCGAGCAGTTCTGCAAGGCCGACTCCGTGCTCAACGGCAACTACGATTACTCCTACTTCGACTACGGCCAAATGAAGGGTATGGTCAACCATATACCTTTGCAGCAGGACGCAGCAGGTGGCCATGCCTGGGTGCTATACTCGGCATACAAGAAGTTTGGCGACAAACGCTATCTACAGCACGCCAAGTCGGCGCTCGACGTCATCTTTAAGCAGAAAGAGAGCCGCTTCTACGAGATACTGCTCCCTATGAGCGCTATCGTGGCGGCACACCTCAACGCCGAGGAGGGCACCAACTACGATATCAAGCAGATTATCGACTGGACCTTCGACGGCTGCACCGACAAGAATGCCCGCTATGGCTGGGGCGTCATCGCCGAACGCTGGGGCAACTACGACGTGTATGGCTTGCAAGGAAGCATCACCGACAATGGCGGTTTCGCCTTCTTCATGAACTCCGTCAAGCTCACATGGCCCATGGTGCCAATGGTGAAATATGAGCCCCAATATGCCCGCGCTATCGGCAAATGGATGCTCAACCTCGCCAACGCTTGCCGTCTATTCTACCCCAAAGATATCGCGCCCGGCAATCAGTGGTTGCCCGAGATGGCAGACCTCACCCGCAATAATATCGCCTACGAGGGTCTGCGCAAGAGCGACGACTACGGCAAAGAGGCACTGCGCGACATCAGCCCCGTGGCTGTCGGCGACGGTCCCAAATGGACCGATGCCAATCCGCCCGAGAGTATGTTTAGCGTATATAGCTCCTCACCTGTGGGCATCCTCGGCGCTATGGTAGCCACCACCGACGTGGAGGGTATCCTTCAGATCGACTGCAACGTCACCGACTTCTACGCCGAAAGACCATACCCCGTATATCTCTACTATAACCCCTATAAGCAGGCCAAAGAGGTGACATTCACCTCCACCACCGCTGTGGATCTCTTTGACATCGTGGCTAAGAGATATGTGGCTAAGAACCTGTCGGGCAGTGGCAAAATCTCCATTCCCGCCGACATGAGCCGCATCGTAGTGGTATTGCCCGCCGGCACCTCCCTCCAGGCTAAAGGGGATAAAATCATAGCTAATAATCAATACACCTTAAACTATAAATAACATGAATATGCAACTGAAAAAATGTATTGCATTTCTGGGCTGTCTGATACTATCATTGTCAGCGGCAGCACAAAACATAAGCGTCAGCGGCACCGTCACTGACGCCGACACAGGGGAGGCCTTGATTGGCGTCACTGTGCAAGTCAAAGGTAAAACCATCGGCACATCCACAGACCTCGACGGCAACTATACGCTGAGTGTCCCCGCCGATGCAGCCCTCACTTTCACCTATGTAGGTTACAATCCTATCACAGAATCGATCAGCGGCCGCAGCACCATCAACGTGGCGATGAATATCTCCGCAGAGATGATGGATGAGGTTATCGTGGTCGGTTACCAATCCCTCAAGAAGAGCGATGTCTCCGGCGCCGTGTCCAACGTAGGCAATAAGGAGCTCACCGCGCTCCCGCTATCCTCCACCGAGCAGGCACTGCAAGGCCGCGTAGCCGGTGTGCAGGTTTCCACCGCGACGGGTGCCCCGGGTTCCGACGTATCGGTACGTATCCGCGGCGTGGGTTCTATCTATTCCGACAACTCTCCGCTATACATCGTGGACGGCATCCCCTCCACTACTGGTCTTAACAATATCTCTCCGAGTGACATCGAGACTATCTCTGTGCTTAAGGATGCTTCGGCAGCCGCTATCTACGGCTCACGCGCTACAAACGGTGTGGTTCTCATCACTACCAAAAAGGGTAAGGCCGGCAAAGCCTCCGTTTCCTATAATGGCACAGTAGGCTTCCAGCAGGCTATCAACCTGGTGAAGATGGCCAACACCTCTGAATATGTGAAGATTTACAACGAGGCTACCGCTGCCGACAACGTGGGCGTCATCTCCTCCTTGCAAAGACCATATATCACAGATGAGATAGCTGCCACACTCGCTGATGTGGATCATGTCAACGAGATCTTCAACACTGCGATGATTACCACTCACGAGCTGTCGGTAAGCGGTGGCAACGACGTTACTAGCTACTTGGTCTCCGGCTCCTACTACAAACAGGATGGTATCATCAAGAATAGCGGTTACGAGCGCGGCACCCTCCGTGCCAACCTCTCCAGCAACGCTAAAAGCTGGTTGCAACTCGGCGCCAACATCAACGGTAGCGTCGCCAAACGCAAACTCGTCTCCGACTCCGGCGACGGTTATGGTAACGACCAGGGTGGTAGCATCGTCCGCTATGCCATGTTCCGCAACCCCGCTATCCCCGTCTATGACGCCAACGGCAACTTCGTGGATAAACCGAGCACATATTTCGGTGGCTCTATCTACGACACATACTTTGGCGACGGATATAGCCCCGAAGGATTGGCTGAATATACCGACCGCGAACGCAACACCAAGGACCTCTTCGCCAAGGTGAACGCCCGCTTCATCCTCCCCGCCGATTTCTCTATCAACACCAACTTCGGCGTGGTATATCAAGACTATGAGCAACGCGTATATAACCGCACTTGGGGCGATGACAACCGCATCAACAACCCCAACAGCCTCACTGTAGCCGATGAGACAGATTTCAACTGGACCTTCAACGCTACTTTGAATTACAACCACACCTTCGGCGACCATACTTTCACCGCCTTGGCTGGTTTCGAGGCCAACAGAGAGACTGCCCGCACCAAGAGCCTCAGCGACCAGAACTTCGAAATCTGGAACAAGGACCTCATCTATATCGGCAACGGCACTGTCACCAACTCCTCCCTGACCTCCAATGTCAAAGCCTCCAGCAGCCGCTGGGCCGCTACCTTGGCTTCCTTCTTCGCTCAGTTCAACTACGACTACAAGGGCCGCTACTATGGTAGCGTTACTCTCCGTGAGGACGGCACCTCTCGCTTCATCGGCGATAACCGTTGGGGTACATTCTACTCAGGTTCCGCAGGTTGGATTCTTACCAACGAGGACTTCCTCAAAGACAACGACATACTCCACCTCCTCAAACTGAGAGTGGGTTACGGCGCCATCGGTAACCAAAACGTAGGTCTATACGCCTATTCCGACCGCTATAGCCGCGACTACAACTATTACCTGGGCAGCTCTTCCGCATCGGGCTACGCGCAGACCATGCTCGGCAACTCCAACCTTAAGTGGGAGACTAGCCGCCAGTTCAACGCCGGTTTGGACTTCTCCTTCCTCCACGGCGCCTTGGCATTCTCGGTAGATTTCTACAATAAGATCACCGACAATATGCTCATGCAAGCATCATATCCTATCTCCATGGGTACCGCACAGACACCCTGGATTAATAGTGGTAAGGTGCTCAACAGAGGTGTTGACTTCGAGGCTATATACCGCTTCAAAGCACACGATTGGTCCTTCTCAGCAGCCCTCAACGGCGGTTTCCTCAAGAATGAGGTGAAAGAGATTGACGCCCCCATCTATGGCGGTCGTGTCGATAACGGTACTTATGCCACCCGCACCGATGTGGGCCAGCCTATCGGCGCTTACTATATGTATGTCATGGACGGCATCTTCCAGAACGATGCTGAGATTCTTACCTCCGCTTACCAAGGTCAAGGCATCCAGCCCGGTGATGTGAAATTCAAGGATGTGAACGGCGACGGTGTCATCGACGCCAACGACCGCGAATATGTGGGTAGCTCCATACCTAAATTCACACTCGGTCTTAACCTTACTGCTGAATGGAAAGGATTTGACCTCACCGCGTTCTTCCAAGGTGCTTACGGACAGAAAATTTACAACCAGATTCTCACCGACAGCGAAGGCTTCTACCGCGGCTTCAACGTCACCAAACGTTACTACGACAATCACTGGACTGCCGAGAACCCGAGCAACGAGTATCCGCGTGCCAGCTGGAGCGCTAAATCCAACAACGCCCGCGTCTCTACCCGCTTCCTCGAGAATGGCTCTTATACCCGCTTGAAGAACCTCCAGTTGGGTTATACCTTCAACACTAAGAAATGGAACATCGAGCGTCTCCGCCTCTTCGTGTCAGTGACCAACCTCTTCACCATCACCTCCTACAGCGGCTTTGACCCCGAAATGACTGTCAGCGCCAACTCTTCAAGCGAAGGTGACCGCGCAAACGGCATCGACTGGGGTACTTATCCCGCCGGTAGAACTTACACCTTCGGAGTCAACATAACTTTCTAAACATACATACCAATGAAGAATATATTATATACAATAGCGCTTTCCACAGCGGTGATGTTGACCTCTTGCAGCGACTTCCTCACCGAAGACCTCCAGGGTGAATTCAACTCCGGAAATATCATGAGCACCGAGGCGCAAGCTCAACAGGTGGTCAATGGCATCTACAACGGCGCCACTTATAGCGTCAATCTGTGGAAATTTGGTGATATCACCAGCGACGACGCCACTAAAGGTGGCAATCCCGGCGACCAGGCTGATTTGGGTTATCTTGAGGATTTCTCTGCCAAGAGCGACAACGGTGCTATATCCGACTTCTGGCAAAACACCTACGAGACTATCAATCGTGCCAACAATCTTATCGACGGCATCGCCGACAAGAACTTCGACAATAAGGACCGCCTCATCAATGAGGCTAAGTTCCTCAGAGCATACTCCTATTTCCAATTGGTCAACATCTTCGGCGAGGTGCCTTTGAAAGTCAACTCTACCGACGTGTTTGTGCCCCTCTCCAGCGTGGAGGATATCTATGCTCAGATAGAGAAGGACCTCACCGACGCCACCGCGCTTCCCGCCACTTATGGCGATAGCGAAAAGGGCCGCGCCACATCAGGCGCCGCGTGGGGATTGCTCGCCAAGGCTCAGCTATATCAGCAGAAATACACCGAGGCGTTGGCTAGCATCGCCAAGCTCAAACAGCTCGGCATTTATAGCCTCGACAACTACGCCAACCTCTTCAAACTGGGCAACGAGAATAGCCCCGAGGCTATCTTCGCTATCCGTTTCCTCTCAGACCAAGTGCCCGCTGTTGGCAACTCTCTTAACCAATGGTTTGCTCCCCAAGAGGAGAATGGCTATTACTTCAACAATCCCACCGAGAACTGGGTAAGCAGCTTCACCGAGAAGCAGGTAAACGGCGAGGATGACCTCCGCATCGACTACTCCATAGGTCGCGCCGGCCACGCTTGGCTCAACGACAATATGTTTGACGACAGCTGGTCCACCACCGGTTATCTTGTCAAGAAGCACAATCAGCCCCTCGCCGAGGTGGCTAAAGGTCGCAAAGGTGATGGCGGTCTGGCCTACATCTACCTCCGTTATGCCGATATCCTCCTCATGGAGGCTGAGTGCCAAAATGAATTGGGCAACCCCTCACTCGCCGAAGCTCCCCTCAACCAAGTGCGCAATCGCGCCGGACTGGCTGCTATCACAGGCAAGAACCAATCCACTATGCGTGATATCATTCGCTTGGAACGTCGCCATGAGTTGGGCTTTGAATTTCACCGTTTCTTTGACTTGATGAGATATGGTAAGGCCGCCGCAGAGCTCGCCCTGCGCAGCAAAGATGGTGTCAGCTTCCAGTGGAGCGACCCCAGATACTACTTCCCCATACCGCAGTCTGAAATCGACGCCAACTCTGCTATCAAATAGCAACCCACCCAAAATCAAAGCAATAAATCAAAGCAAAATACATAATAAATCATAACTCAAAACAATTAAATCTCAATTATGAAAAATTTCATTTATTACATTGTTATGGCTCTCGTAGTAGCCGTATCGGCTCCTGTTTTCACCGCTTGTAGCGATGATGATGATCCGAAAACACCCACCGTCACTCTCGACAAGACAGCGCTTGACGCAGAGATCGCTACTTGCGAAGCCCTTCTCAGCTCAGCTACCACTGAGGATTATCCCGAGTCTGCTATCACCACTTTCCAGACATTGGTGACTAACGTTAAGACAGCAGCCGCTGCCGTTACTACCCAGAATGCTGTTGATAACTTGGTGACTCAGCTAAAAGAGGGCGAGAAAGTATTCCTCGCAGCTGCTTATGGTGCTATCTCCGACAGCGCTATCATCGCTAAATGGACTTTCGATACCGACGCTACCAACCAGATCTCTGAGGGTAACTATAAGTGGACAGCTGTCTGCAAAGAGAGCCCCAGCATCTTCCCCACTAAATCCGCTCCTACTTTCGTAGAGGGTGTCAGTGGCAAGGCTGTTAACCTTCAAAATGGTGCGCACCTTGAGGTGTCGGATTTCTCAGAGTCTGCTATCCTTCCCAATGAATTGTCTATCTCTGTTTGGGTGAAACTCAGCAGAAGCTATTCCAACAACTACATCATCTCTTATAACTACTGGAATACTTGGAAGCTCCAAGTACAAGATCAAAACAAGCCCTTCTTCACCTTCGCAGGTAATGAGGGTATCGCCGATGCCGACAACGAGCGCGACCAATCCGTTAAGGAGGGTGAATGGACTATGATCACAACAGTTCTTTCCTACAAAGAGCACACTTTGAGCTTCTACATCAATGGTGAACTCACTAAGACCTGGGATGCCGCAGCTAAATCACCGCTTGCCAGCACTTCATGGGCTACATATAATTCCACCCTCGGCGCGTTGCCATTGTTTATCGGACTTTCCACCAGCGTTGAAGAGGCTACCGCCGCTTGGAACTGGGAGTGGAACTATGATACCCTGGGCGCTTTCTATGGTGCTATCGACAACTTGACACTCTACAATGTAGCTCTTACTGCCGGTCAAGTTAAGAAGCTCTACAAGGATAAAAACTAAATTCGATTTGACATAGAGATTCAATTTAAAACACAAGGTTATCAGTAAAGTATTAATTCCTTAATCCCTTAGTGTCAGAGTCCCTGAAGACGTGGTGTCTTCGGGGACTCGCTTTTTGTGGGACTGCCTATCTGTGTGTAGGCTAGACTAAATGCAGGGCGCTATTCAAAAGAATAGCGAGCCGCGGGTATGCAAAGGCCGCTGTATGCAAAAGGAAGACCTTTTGAACAGAACAGCTCCGCACGAGGAAACAGTATGGGCAGTAGGGAGACAGTATGTGCAGTAGGGAGATAGTAGGGACGCTCCTTGGAGCGTCCGTTTTACTGCGACCTCTGCTTACCCTGCCCTTTGACAATCTAATCTAAACTAATCTAAACTAAACTAAACTAATCTAATCTAAACTAATCCCTTTGCCAATCCTGTCGCAAACATGGGACAAAAAAAATAGTCCGCGACTCACGTCGCAGACTATCAATGTAGCATAAAATTGTGG
>CAZLJS010000008.1:0-20854 GCA_964559895.1 uncultured Sangeribacter sp. | reverse complement strand
TGGCGTCCCCCTATCGTTAATAAATATTGAGATTATTTATACGTGATATTCTCGTAGGGTGTGATGATGCTATATAGAGACGTAGCCACAACGGACGAGAGATAGTGGGCCGTCTTCGTTTTGAAGACCACCTCACACCGGGCGCCGTCTGTGGTAACGGGGGCAAAGGGCTGGTCGGAGGCGCAGGCGCTAAGCAATAGCATAGCAACGGCTGCGGCGCAACCATAAATAGACAATTTTTCCATATTTCGAATAAGTCAATGTTAGTATTTCAATTTAAAAACGCGTACTATCAGTTGGTTGGAAATGAGTTAAGTCAGTTTTTCAGTTCTGTAGTATTTGTCTTTTCCACGGGGCAAATATAATAACATATTTTCAGAAATTAACCACCCCCCCCAATTATTTAATTCTATTTAACTGATAAGTTAAAATATGTGAATCCAAAATAAAAGAGGTAAAGGGAGGAAACAGGGCCATCCTGAGGGAAAGCAACGGCTACGAAAAAAGGCAACCCGAGAGTGGGTTGCCTTGAGTGTAATAAATAGAGTATGCGCACTAATAAGGTAGTGAACAATAGCGATTTAGAGAGATGATACCCGCTATCTGCGACGGATATCCGCGGCGGCTTCAGTGTCGGTGGGATATACTTTCACGCCATCGACGTAAACAGCTTCAGCGGCGTTCTTGGAGTCGCCATAGTATGGTGCATATAGATCGTTGGAGATGGCTTTGCCATTGTATTCGGCGATGTCGCTATACCAGGTGCAGTTGTTGATGTCAATCCTGGTAGCGGGGCCGGAGACGATGTAGTTAAAGCCGTAGGTGGTGCCATCGAGAGCAGTGTCGCCGCCTTGGTGGCTCTTGCCCAGCCATTCAAATTTACAATTGTTGAAAGTGGTGACGCCGTAGCAGACAGCGCAGGGATACCAGAAATATCCGTGAGCGAAGGTGCAGTCGGTGAATGTGCCACCCTTCTGCCAGCCGGAGAGCCAACCGTTGAAGGTACAGCCTGTGGCGTTGACGGCATAGTCACCGTAGCTGTAAACGGCATACACGATGTCGTCGCGGAAGGTGCAGTTCTCAAGGTTTATGACAGCATCTTTGGCGGCTGCTATGCCGTGGCTGCCACCATATAGTTTCTTGCCGGTCTCCTCGTTGCCGTAGCTGACGAAGTTGCAGTTTTTGAAGGTAGCTTCTACGCCTGTGGTCATGGCGGCGCCGTCGCCGTTAACCCATACCGTGCAGTCTTCAGCTATGAAACCGTCAGCGCTGATAGTCAGCGGGGAAGCGTATTTGGAGACGAGGACGGCGTTGACGATGTGCACGTTGTCGGAGGTGATGACGTTGCTGGTAGCGCTGGTGGCGAGCTGTGCGCCGTTAGCGTTGATAGTGACGCCTTCAGCTATCTCGTCGGGGAGAGCGTAGCGTTTGCCGGGGTCGCCAACGAAGTTGACGTAGGTGTTGGCTTTAGAACACTCCTCGATAAGTTGCTCGGAGGTAGCTACTTCTACCACTTCGCGGTTGTAGTATTCAGTCTCGAAATAGGGTGAGATGGATACCTGGAAGGTAGTGGTGGATGTGAGCAATGCGCCGTAGATGTTTGTGCGGTAGTTGCGTTGGAGAGGAATCTGCTCATAGCTGCGGTCAAGCGAATTGCCGTTCTGGTCTTGTACGGTGAATGTGACGTTGGAGAGCATCTGGTCGTTGGCGGGCATGAGGAGGTAGTTCATCGACAAGTAGTCGTAAGTGTCGGGCTCCACGGGGAAAGCCTCGCCTTGCGGACGGGTATTGAAGGTGAACGTGCGCTCAGCATAAGTGGCATCGGCGGTAACGTCGCCTGTGAGGAGGTCAAACTGGTCGTAGGCATACACCTTGACTTGCGACTTGGTGGCTACGAAGTTTGCGTCGCGGCGAGCTAGTTCAAAGTCGCTGGTACCGATATTGAGCTGTGCGAAGGGACGAGTAAGCATCACCTCTTGGGAAGCGTTGGCACCGGCGGTGAATGTTACGCAGGAATAGAAAGCGTCGCGGTGCTCGTCGTTGGCGAGGGCGTCAGCGGGGTAATTGACTTTCAGCGTGGCGTTTTCAGCGTCAAATTCATAGGGAGCGTCCTTGGCGGCAGCCCAGAAAGCTACGGCGTAATCCTCACCGGAGAGGAGGTTGAGGGTGACGGTGGCTTGCAGGTCGATGATGTCAAGGCCGGTCTTCTTTGCTACGAAGTCATAGGCGCCGGTCTCGTCGTTGAGCTTATAGAGAGCATAGGATAGACGGGTGGCGCTGGTGCCGTCGGCAAAGGCGGTGCGCTGGTGTGATTTGATGGTGGCGGGGACATCGACGGTGAAGGTAACGTCGGTCTCGCCTTGTGTGGGTACGTTCACAGGGTCTTCGCTGGAACAAGCTGTGGCTAACATGAGCGCTGCCACTGCCATAAGATAAGTTTTAAGACTTTTCATAATATTATAAAATATAAACGATTAGTTATGTGCGGGTTATTACTTTATTTCAATGTTATATTCGTCGGTAAAACCTGGGTCGATGCCTATGCCGCCGTTCCCTTCTGAGGTTAGGAAGGCGCCTTTCACTATGGTGAGGTGTCCACGCAGAAGAGGCACATCGAGGCTCTGCGTCGATGCCAGCATGATGCCGTCGCGGTCATAGACCGCCAACGCCATGGAGACCTTCGTCTCTTCGCTGTTGACGAATATGTAGTCATACCCTACCATCGCCTCGCGGTCGTTCTGCTTGACCACGTTGCCATCGAAGCGGACACCGGTCCAAACGTCGGTGGGACGGTCGGTGAACATATTGAAGCTGGAGGGCATGAAGCCGGGGTAACTGATGAGGACGCGGTAGTCGTCGAGGTCGAATTTCGCGGCGGTCTTGGAGATGTTTGCCACGAAATCGGAGTAGTCGGTGGAGATGAACTGCACTTTAGCAACGGGGCGCAGCATGTTGACAGTGATGCTATACGTGGTGGCGAGGCTGGCGTCGAGGGTGGCAAACTCCTCCCCTTTGAATACGTCGCGGAAGTCGTTGTTGCCCTCGTAGTCGCTTTTATTAAGGAGAATGATGTTGGCGAAGTCGGCGCTGTTGTAGTATTTATCGGCGAGGCTACCGCTCTCTACGAAGTCCGTCCAAACGTGGAAACGCCAATACCCTTCACGCAGGCGGCAGGTGTAGTCCATGTCGTAGTTGCCGTTGGGTATGGGGGCAGTGACGAGGAAGGTGGTGTCGGGGGTGCGGCTGAAGGTCTTGCCGTCTTGGCTGCGGTATCCGCGGATGATGTATCGCAGGTCATGGCTAAGCTCGGAGGAGGAGGTGCGTCGCGGCGAGAACTGCGCCTCTTGGTATAGCGGCATCTCCTCGGGGAAGCTGAGGTGTAAGTTGACCTCTACCAGCTTGTTGCCTTGCGGGTCAACGGCGTTACCGTCGTCGGGGAACTCATGCACACATGACGCCAGGCACGCGGCGAGGGCCACGCACATGGTTAAGAGCGAGGCTCTCAGCCATAACGGATATCGTGTGATGAGACTATTCATCGTTCTGCTCCTTTCCTATTTAAATTGATGGTGTAAATTATCGACACGGATAATCTATCCAATCCTATATATGTCTTCTTGCGGGCTGCTTGCACAAGCGCGCCGTTGGTGACATTGGCATATTTATCGTAGTTCAGACTATACGCGCCCAGACCGGCATCCAGCTCCAAACGCCAGCGTCCCGATTGGGTGATGTCGCAGCGGTAGCCCACGTTGACGCCACCACCTAATGCCGGGGTGTTGCCGTTGTGGTCTTGGAAACGGATACTACCGTTGACAGCGAGGTTATACCACGCCACTCCACCATGGATGGCAAGGAATAAGCCGTTGTCGCTATCCTGACGTAGCCAATATCTAAGCTCGGGCTGAAATGCTATCGTGCGGAATTTCACGGTGCGGGTGAAGTAGTTTAGTCCTGAGTAATAGATAGGTAGCGCCACGGATAGACGGTCGCTCACGTCAGCCTCCACGGAGATATTCTGTATCAGCAGAGTCCATGCCGCCAGGTTGGTCTTGAGATACCAAGAGTGACGGGATGAGGCCGCGGCGGAGAGAGGCTCCACGGTCGTGGAGTCGGTCTGCGAATAGAGTGCCGTGAAGGGGATTATAAAAAGTACCAATGTTAATAATAGCCTTTTCATGACGTATTATTTCGAAACGTGTGGCAAGAATGTTTGCGCTTACACTATCGGCGAGAATGTATGCCGACCACACTATTTGTGATGGCCGACATACTCTTGGACAACAGTATAAATCTCTATTTGTTGTGAGGAATACCATCAGCGAGATATACGCCGTTGAACACTAACGGATCACCCTGCCAATAGTATTTATTATAGTAATAATCATTGTAGTAGTCTGCCCATGCGGCGTAGTAGAACACCTCATTGTTGGAGCTGTCGGTGTATTTGACAAACAAGCCGCTGGTAGCCACGGAGACGCCTGAGTTGTTGGTGAAAGTGACATTGTTCATGCGGTAGCCACCTTGGAATCCACCTGATTTGGAATACCAGTGAGTGTGCAGATTGTCGGTATAGCAGTCTTCGAGCACGACTTCGTTTTGTGCCAGGCCGATAAGACCGGCGGCATTATAGCTGAAATATATGTCGAGGTCCTCAACGGAGCAGTTGCGCATCACCGTCTTACCGTTGGAGTCGGCAGCCATTCCGAGTATTCCGCCCACTTTGCCAAAGCCGAGGAGGCGACCGCCTCTCACGTGCACGTTTTCAAAGGTGACGTTGCCATAAGCGTAAGCAGCCACAGCGCCGTAAACGTTGCCGGTGAGATAGCCATATTCGTTGAATACGTCGGGCTCCACCACGTTGAGATTCTTAACTACGGCGCCGTCTGATAGCTCATAGAACATAGCCCTGCCGTATGCTGAAGCCACCTGGTCAAATTCGGTGATCTGCATATTGGCTATGGAGTGGCCTTGACCGTCGAAAGTACCTTTGAAGAAGGTGCCTTTGCTACCATATTCGCCACCTATCGGTTTCCATTCCGCCTCACCCATGTCGATGTCGCAGTCCAGGGTGATGGTCTTGCCTTGGAAAGTATCGCCGGCGGTGACCAACTGTGCCAGACCAGCCATCTGAGCAGGATTCTCTATGAGGACGTTACCCTCGGCGTCGATGGCGGGAGCTTCCTGCGTGCCGTCCCACAACTGATACTCAATATTGTTGTCGGGGGCGTTGAATCCGGGAGTTATCTCCACCTTAAACGAGGATTTAGAGGTCAGCAACTGTCCATAGATGTTGGTGCGGTAGTTGCGACGCAGAGGTATCTGGGAGTATTCCAATGTCTTGGAGGCGCCTTTGCCATCTTCGAGCTTCACAGTCACTGTGGATAGCTCTTGGTCATCGCCTACCAATACGTAGTTCATGGCTAAATAATCATAGGTATTAGGTTCTACAGGGAAGGTTTCGCCTTGTGGTCGTTTAGCTAATTGGAAGGTATGGTTTGCAAAGAGGGCGTCTGAAGGGATCTCGCCCGTGAGGATATTAAATTTGTCGTAAGCGGCAACGGTCACTTCTGAATATGCGGGGATGAAATTCCCCTCTGAGGAGGATTCTTCCATGTCACTGGTACCGATGTTGAGCTGAGCGAAAGGACGCGTCAGCGACACTGGGTATGTGGCATTGGCGTTGGCTGTAAACGTTTGACAAGCATAGAATGCGTCGCGGTGCTCGTCGTTGGCCACGGGGTCGTCGTAATTTACCGAGACAGTGGCGCTGGCACCATCAAAGGTGTAGGGGGCGTCTTTAGCGGCCGCCCAGAATGCTACGGCATACTTTTCACCGGCGAGGAGGTTGAGCGTCACTTCTGCTTTTAGGTCGATAACGTCAAGACCCGTTTTGGTTGAGACGTACTGATATGCGTCGGTAGCGGCATCATACTTATACAGGGCATAAGCGAGTCGCGTAGCGGTAGTGCCGTCGGCATAGGCGGTACGCTGCCGCGAGGAGATAGTGGCGGGAAGATCTACGGCAAAGGTCACCGTGGCATCTCCCCCTGTTGGCTCAGTGACAGGTTCGTCGCTGGTGCAGGCCGGTAACAACATGACGGCTACCACCGCCATGGTTAATAGCTTTGGAAGTTTCATAATATTGCAATTATCAAGTATTAAATAAATATTTCCATACCTAAGTTACACAGGTTATTAAATTTTAGGCTCCATTCCATGTGGATAGTTAAAGTATATGGAAAGCCATCTTTTTACGGTTAACACGGCAAAAAGGAAAATTGCACGGCCAAGATAGCAGTTTTAAGATTTCTTAACAGATGAATTTTTAGGTTATCCGGTGGGGCTGGTATTAGGAAACGTATGGGCAAAAAAAATCCCCTTAAAAGGGGCTCAATTGCTGATTAGTGGCAAATTAGAATTTGCCGATGATCATTCCGGTGGGAGTCCAAACGATTGTTTTAGCGGCTCTCTCAGAATACCATCTAAGTGCGTTTTTAATAATCATAATTCACAAATTTTTAAATTTCACAATTTTTTTTTAAATCTAAATGGTTAAGATCTTGCTTATAACAAGAAATACCATTTAGACACGCTTTTGATTAAAAACATAATAATAACAATAATAATTACAACAA
This sequence comes from uncultured Sangeribacter sp., assembly GCA_964559895.1. Taxonomy (GTDB): domain Bacteria; phylum Bacteroidota; class Bacteroidia; order Bacteroidales; family Muribaculaceae; genus Lepagella. The sequence goes on along the minus strand of CAZLJS010000008.1, from coordinate 14,216 downwards.
AAATATATATTAGACAGGAGCAACAACTCCCGAATATTTTATCTAAGCGTGCGCCATTACTCTTAATAGCGTCAGTGTTCTCTCGAATTCGGGTGCAAAGTTACGACAAATATTCCATATACACAAATTTTTGTGCGAAAAAGTTTTCTACATGGGTAAAAAAGGTGGCCGCAAAGGCAAAAGCAAGAGCTTTTCAACAGAACAGCTCCGCACGGGTAAGAAGACAAGGGGAAGAAGGAAGGGGCTGCATCGCCACTCTACTATTACAGACAACGTGGGGAATAGAGAATAGAGAATAGAGATTAGAGATTAGAGATTAGAGTGTAGAATGTAGAGGGGAAAATGTAGAGGGGAAAATGTAGAGGGGAAAATAGGCGATTGGGGATGGAAATGCTACACGCGGGGAAGTTAAGCAAAAAAGGCGCCGCAAACTTGCGATTTGCGGGTATGAGGTTTTAATGCTAAATTTGCATACTAATCAAATAGGGAACAGCCCCTATATTTTAATATGGAAACTGATAATAAGAAACCCGATACCGCGAAGGAATTCGCACAAGCTAAGGCTATATGCCGCAAAGTATTTGTTGATAAGATGGCTGATTATGGCACGTCGTGGCGAGTAATGCGCCCCAGCAGCCTCACCGACCAGATTTATATCAAGGCCCGCCGCATACGTTCCATCGAGGACAAAAACGGCTATTCACGTGTCCACGAGGGCATCGTACCGGAATTCATAGGTATCATAAACTACTGTGTGATGGCGCTCATACAGCTGGAGTTGGGTAGCGGCGACACACTACCCGCCGAAGAGGCTTCACGTCTCTACGACCTCAACCTCGACAAGGCCACAGCTCTGATGGAAAATAAGAACCATGACTACGATGAGGCGTGGCGTCAGATGAGAGTCTCCAGCTTCACCGACATCATTCTCCAGAAACTGCAACGCACCAAGGAGATAGAGGACCACAACGGCATCACAAAGGTCTCAGAAGGCCTCGACGCCAATTATATGGATATGATCAACTACGCTATCTTCGCACTGATAAAACTCGGCGCATAACACCACTATATGACAATAGCATCCATACTTAAGCATAAGGCGTTTATCAACGTCGTAGGGTGGCTCTGCCGCATCTTAGTAGGCGCGGCGTTCATCTTCTCCGGCTTCGCCAAAGCCATAGACCCGTGGGGCACACTGTATAAAGTCAACGACTATCTCGCCGTGATGGGTATATCCATAAGCGGCAACCTGGAGATAGCCGGTGTCTTCTCACTATTCTTGGCGGAGTTCTTCATCGGCGTGTTTATCCTCACCGGATGTTTCCGCAAATGGATACCCATCTTGGCGCTCGCCATGATGTGCTTTATGCTGCCCCTTACGGCATGGATAGCTATCTCCGACCCGGTTAGCGACTGCGGCTGCTTTGGCGACGCATGGGTCATCTCCAACACCGCCACGCTACTGAAAAACGTAGTCCTAACATTGGCTATCATCTACCTAGTCAAATACAACCGTCAACTCCACTGGATAGTGACACCGGCTTTGCAATGGATATTTCTCATTCTCTCTGCCGGATACCTATTACTGATAGCGCTTGTCGGGTTCAATATGCAGCCGCTCATAGATTTCCGCGCTTACAAAGTGGGCACACCGCTCATCAGCGAGAGCGAGGAGCAAGACTCTGAGTTTGAGTTTGTTTATAAGAAAGGTGATGAATATAAGGTGTATGGCATCGACGACGATATGCCCGACGAAGATAGTGACTGGACCTTTGTAGAACGACGCGAGAAGGCTCATTCCTCCACATCAGCAGAGCAACACACGCTCACACTATGGACAGAAGACGAGGAGGATGTCACCGAAGACGCCATTCTCGACGAAGGGGAACAGATGATACTCTTCATGCCCTCATTGGGCGAGATCAACCTCATCTCCACATGGCCCATCAATGCCATGTATAAATGGTGCTCCGACAAAGACATCGACATGATAGCCGTGGTATCAGCCTCACGTCCTGAGATTGCCGAATGGCAGGACCTCTCCATGGCTGAATATCCCATCTATCTATCAGACGACACTGTCATCAAAGAGATCGTACGCGGCAACCCTGCGGTAGTGTTCCTGCGCGATGGTAAGATAGTATGGAAGACCTCCCTATCGTCGATCAACTACGATGATCTCGCAGACCACGACAGCCACCTCTCCCCCGATCAGTTACCGCCCGACACCTCCAAGGTATTACCACGTCTCACAGGAGGTTACCTACTGGGGCTACTTCTGCTTGCGATATTCAGTTTCAGCACATATCTGAGCACGCTGCTGAATATTAAGAAAGAGGAGAAAGACGAAGAGGAAGGAGAAGTAACAGAAGAGACAAATAAAGAGGTGGATAACGAAGCCTCAGAAGGAGAAGAGGCTTAGCCCGACATGCACTTTCTGCCAAAACTTTGCGACAATACGGCAATGATACACAGCCCATTAGACAAAAAACTTTAAAATATTTGGAAATGATGGATATATGTATTATTTTTGCTGCGTATTATTTACAAATACTAAACGAAGATGATAGACATTATGGAAGTGTTCCACTCCGTAGTGTCGCAATGCAGGTCAGTGGATATAGCTGAAAGCGATTTTAAAAAACTAATCTATGAAGACCGAGACCTGCATAGCGCTTACAAAGAGTGGTGCCATGAAAACGGATACACCGAGAAAATTGGATTTGTCGAATATTGCAACGAATACTTAGACGAAGAAGAAAGCATCTGGGACGTTTTGAGCAACGATTACGAATAATTTTCGGTGCTGAAACGCGAAACGAAACAGAAGATGATAACCTGAAAACGCTATAACTAAGTATGAGAACTTAAGTGACGACAATGACATATCAAGAGGGAAACCGATTCATGGCAGAATGGGAATCTGACGGCGCCATCCTGGTATCCGTACCAAACAGCGCCACAGATTGGGACTATATGCTGGAAGAGGCTGAAGAGCAATATCGCCGTCTGATAGGCACCTTTGCTAAAGCAGGCGAGCGCGTGCTAGTAGTGTGCTCCGACATCGACGATGCCCGACGCAAATATGGCGACGTGGCCTCCGCGGAGTGCCGCTTTCATGAGCTGCCTTACAACGATACCTGGACGCGCGACTATGGTCCGCTGACAGTGCTCACTGCCGACAACCAATATCTGGCTCTCGATTTCTGCTTCAACGGCTGGGGACTGAAGTTCGCCGCCAATCTCGACAACGCTCTCACCTCAGCGTTGACAAACACCGGAATGATCAAGCAAGACTGTTACCGCAACTGCCGCGACTACGTGCTCGAAGGGGGCTCGGTGGAAACAGACGGCAACGGTACGCTGCTCACCACCTCCACCTGCCTATGCTCCGACAATCGCAATGAATTGCCGCGCCATGAGGTGGAGAAGGTACTCAAGGCACGCCTTGGCGTCAAACATATCCTATGGCTCGACCACGGTGCCTTGGCTGGCGATGACACCGACTCTCACGTCGATACGTTGGCACGCATAGCGCCACACGACACCATCATATACGTTGGCTGCCCCGACGCTGACGACGAGCATTACGCCGAAATGAGAGCTATGGAGGAGGAGATACGCGGACTACGCACCACCGAGGGTCAACCCTTCAACATGGTGGCGCTACCCTTCGCCGCTCCGCAATACGACGAAGAGGGCACTCGCCTACCCGCCACATACGCCAACTACTTGGTCACTAAACGCAACCTTTTCGTACCCACCTATGGTGATCCACAACGCGACAAACTAGCCATGCAGATCATTCATAGCGTATTCCCCGACAAAGAATTATACGGCATCGACTGCCGCGCACTTATCTGTCAACATGGATCGCTACACTGCGCCACCATGCAATTGCCACGACAGATTTTAGCCTTTTAAAACGTATGAACAGAGCAACACTTAAAGTAGGTATCCTGCAGACCACCTACAGCGACAATAGAGAGCAAAACCGCCTTAAAAACGCCGACAAGATACGCCAAATGGCACGCCAAGGCGCGGAGTTGATAGTACTCTCGGAGCTTCACGACGGGCTCTATTTCTGCCAGACAGAATCGGTGGATAACTTCGACCTCGGCGTGGAGATACCCGGCGAGGCTACCGCGTTCTACTCCAACGTAGCTAAAGAGGCGGGCGTGGTGCTCGTCACCTCCCACTTTGAGCGCCGCAGCGCCGGACTATACCACAACACCGCAGTGGTATTTGAGCGCGACGGGTCCATCGCCGGAAAATATCGCAAGATGCATATCCCCGACGATCCGGCATACTACGAGAAATTCTATTTTACCCCCGGCGATATGGGATTCAAGCCCATAGAGACCTCCGTAGGCAAGTTGGGCGTGCTCGTATGCTGGGACCAATGGTACCCCGAGGCAGCGCGTCTGATGGCTCTCAGCGGTGCTGAAATGCTCATCTACCCCACCGCTATCGGATGGGAATCTACCGACACCGACACTGAGAAGGAACGCCAACGCGAAGCATGGACAACGGTGCAACGCGGTCACGCCGTAGCCAATGGTTTACCCGTAGTGACCGTCAACCGCATAGGCCATGAACCCGACCCCTCAGGCGCCACAAACGGCATCCTCTTCTGGGGCTCCAGCTTCATCGCCGGTCCGCAAGGTGAGCTGCTATACCGCGGCTCCACCGACACAGAGGAGACACCCGTCGTTGAGGTGGATATGCGCCGTTGCGAACAGGTGCGCCGTTGGTGGCCTTTCCTCCGTGACCGCCGCATAGATGCCTACTCCCCTATTCTTAACCGTTTCAACGACTAAGCAATGACTGAATACCTCTCTAACCACGGTCTATTAGGCATCGTTATCGGGCTATCTACGTTTCTCATCATAGGGTTATTCCACCCATTGGTCATCAAAGGGGAATACTACCTAGGGCAACGCAGCAACTGGATATTCCTATTGATGGGGATAGTAACGCTCGTCGGCTCCATCATGCTCCGCGACCTATTCTGGTCGTCTATACTAGGCGTCACCGGTTTCTCCTCCTTCTGGAGCATCCTGGAGGTGAAGGAGCAGGAGAAGCGTGTACAAAAGGGCTGGTTTCCTCGCAATCCTAAGCGCAAATATCCATGGGATTAACGCCCGACATAGCCGATAGCTACGCTACCCTTAATCGGATATTCCTGCAGTTTCTTAACGAGCAGACACAGGATAACCGCATCCTACTGAGTGGCACCTTCTCCAAGATGGACTACCTGCTCAAGGAGCATGACGCGCCACAGGAGTTAAAACGGGGTGTCAACAATCTCCGCATACGTCTCCGCCGCATAGAGCGCATAAGCGAGGATGTACTATCCTTACATATTCAAGAAGATATCACGGCGCTACGCGATTTCATAGCGCTGATAGACACAGACAGCGTGGAGAACGAAGAACTCTCCACGCTTCACTCTTTATGGATAGGTGGAGCTAAGACCACGGCGCCACAGAAACGCACCTCCACGGGTGAGCTGATAGGGGAATACTGCCGAATGATAGTGGAACGATATGATGACACGTTTATCTATGGCAGTCTTGACAATGATGATTACCCAAGCGTGAAAGTGAGTCTCAAGCGCGCCTACGCGTCATCCTCCGACATCGACCACGCTTACCTGAGCGCTATTCTCTCCACGGGGTGCCAACTTAACCTGGTGCGCCCACGCATCGAAGCGGGCATCATCTTCTGTGAAATCATCATCTACGAACCGGATTACCTAGTAGATGTCTCCAATATCGCCGGTTGCTTTGAGAGCTACACTACCTCCGCGACAGTGAGTCTGCTCAAGCGGATATCACCGGTGCCTAAAGGGGATGCCATCAACCTCGGTAACTTCGCCGGACAAATGCTCGACGAGGAGATACACCGCAACGAGTTATCGCTCGACAGGATGCGACCATACGCCGAGTCTGCCAAGGAGTTCTTCCGCAACAACGCCATCACCCTAGCCGCCAACCCTCCCGGACAAGCGTTCAACGATGATGCCCGACGTCAAAAGCTAAATATCCACCGCGCCCTCAAAGAGGATATGCGCTCCGAGATACATAGCTTCGACACCCGCAACGTCATCGTGGAGCCCACCTTCTTCTCAGAGATGTTGGGGCTGCAGGGACGTATGGATATGCTGCAACTTGATTACAAAGTGGTACTGGAGCAGAAATCGGGCAAAGGGAGTTATATCCGCAACGACGATTTAAGCCATGCCATAGCCAAAGAGCAGCACTACGTCCAGCTTCTGCTTTACATGGCTATCCTGCGCTATAACTACCGCGAAATCTACGACCGCAACAACCATGAGCTACACGCCTTCCTGCTATATTCCAAGTATGACCGGAGCCTTGTGGGGAAAGGTTTCGCGCCAAAACTGTTGGCGAAGGCGTTTGAAGTGAGAAACAATATCGTCTATAACGAGCTGCATTATGCCCGTGAAGGGTTTGAGGTGCTCGACACACTCGATCCTATGACGCTCAACGACACGGGAGGCGGTGCTCTATGGCAACGCTTCACCCTGCCGCAGCTCAATACTCTCCTATCCCCTATCAAGGAGGCCGACACTCTCTCCAAGCTATACTACTATCGTTTCATGCGATTTGTGGCTATGGAGCACCTATACGCCAAAATAGGTAACCGACGCCGCGTAGATTCCGGCTTCGCCTCGACATGGCATCTTCCAACGCGGGAGAAACGTGAGGCGGGAAATATATTCATGGGGCTACGCATGGCGATGCCGCAGCATGGCGACGAGGATGCCATTCAGGAGCTATCGCTGACATTTGAGGAGACTGATAGCGATGACCTTGCCAATTTCCGCATCGGGGATATAGTGATTCTCTATTCCTACCAACGAGACACGGAGCCCGACGCTCGTCGCAACATCGTCTTCCGCGGCTCTCTGAAATCCTACGACAAGCATGGCATCACTCTCCAGCTACGCGCGCCACAAAGCGACGCACGGGTATTTAAACGGGATGAGAACAATCTATGGGCGATAGAGCATGACTTCCTCGAATCCTCTTTCACCACCTATTATAAGGCGCTACAATACTTTCTGACAGCACCGGAGCCACGACGCGATATGCTACTCTTCCGCCGCGAACCGGAGGTGGATACGACACGTAGTCTTAAAGGGGACTACGGTGATTTCAATGAGCTGGCATTGCGAGTGAAACAGGCACGCGACTTCTATATCATCATAGGTCCTCCTGGTACGGGTAAGACCTCCTACGGGATGCTCACCACGCTACAAGAAGAGCTGTTGGAGCCCGACAGCTCGGTGCTTATCATGTCCTACACCAACCGTGCCATCGACGAAGTGTGCGGCAAACTCGTGGAGGCAGGTATCGACTTCATGCGCATAGGCAGCCGCCTCTCCTGCGCTCCGGAATACCACAGCTATATCATCGCAGAAAGGGTGAAATCGTGCAACAATATCCATGAGGTGCGTGAGACCTTGATGCGAAACCGTGTATATGTGGCTACTACATCAGCGCTTAATTCGCAGAGCGATATATTCACACTTAAGCAGTTTGACCTGGCGATTATCGACGAAGCGTCGCAGATACTTGAACCGCACCTGATAGGACTATTGAGCCGTCACGACAGCCAAGGGAGATGCGCTATACGTAAATTTGTGATGATTGGAGATCATAAGCAGCTACCCGCCGTGGTCCAACAGAGCGTTGATGAATCGGCTATCGACACACCGGAACTAAACGCTATAGGACTCACCAACTGCCGCATCTCGCTATTTGAGCGTCTTCTTAGGCGCTATAAGAATAATCCCGCGGTGACATATATGCTGAATCGTCAAGGACGTATGCACCACGATATCGCCGCATTCCCAAGCCAATTCTTCTACGAAGGGTTGCTCACCGAAGTGCCGCTGAAGCATCAGTTGCGCCCGTTGCCAGAGCCGGAGAGTAGTCCCGCAAACCTTTATGCGAGAATCTTGCAGCGAAATAGGATGTCGTTTGTAGATATCAAGCCAGATTCCATAGGCCATAGTGACAAGGTCAATGTAGCGGAGGCGCGTGCTGTGGCGTGTATCGTCAAGGAGATTTATCGCCGTGAGGGTGCTGCCTATTCGAGCGACAGCATAGGCATCATCGTCCCATATCGCAACCAGATAGCGACCATACGCAAGGAGATAGAGGGGCTGGAGATAGCTTCGCTAAGCGACATATGCATCGACACCGTGGAACGATACCAGGGGAGCCAGAAGCGCTATATCATCTATAGCTTCACCATCAGCAAGCTATACCAACTAGCCTTCCTCACCGAGAATAGTTTTGAGGAGAACGGCATGGTCATCGACCGCAAACTCAACGTAGCACTCACACGCGCTAAGGAGTGCATGGTCATAGTCGGCAACGCTACCCTACTCTCCACATATCCGCTATACCGCAGTCTTATAGAGCATATCGCCGCACACCACGGATACTATTCCATTTAAGTTTTCGGTATGGAAAAACATCTACGACATAAAACTCTCAGAAGATAAGCTGGTAATTCTCGACAACCGCCAGTACAGAAACGTTGACGTAAATTTTGGTCGTGGATACGATAATCGAGGCTTCTCTGAAATTATTTTTCGCGAAGAAGATTAAAAAGAATCAAAGTTTTATACAACCGATAACCGCTATACGCTTTCACGTTTGAAAGAGGTAGCGTAGGCTATCACTGCCTTGATGCGGGAATCACAAAATGGAGAGGAGTATCCAAATACTCCACGTTGGGGATTTCGCGCTCATAGGGCTGCACAGCGACGTCCAGCACCGTACCGTCTGTAGCGTAGGTTACAGTAGCAATTGAGAGAGGATACTCCTCAATGGAATCTCCCCTCTCAACGGTTATCTTTCGCGACATATATCTTTTGACGTTCATATCATTTAGTGATGGTGATACTACGCTGATATTCTCCTGCTTGGTTTATGAGCTGCATCTGCTCTTGTGTATAAGAGACTAGTGAGATACTATCTATCCATGCCATCTGAGGCGGCGTATTGGCGAAATGGATATAGCCGATAATCCTCTTAGGTGTGCGTGTAGAGTCGGTGGTGAGATGCAACATCGTGGTAGCATTCTCACGGAAACCGCGACGTGAGACAACGGTCTCCAACTCACTATATTCAGCGGCTAGGAGGATAGTGCCACTTCCGACAAGCCTATTAAAACGCATCTTCCATTCCAACACCTCACCCGGTTTGATCGAGCTACCCGGTATTTCAAACGAGATATTGGGCGAGAAATCGTTGGGTCCGACAGAGAGCATCGCCGGCAATGGCCATAGCGACTGACCCTCGGGCGTCTCTATCTCCTTACCTATCATCTTCTCTTTGCGGTCTTTGAGCTCATTCTGGACCTTGCCATAGAGGATGGCGTACTGATCCATATTTCTGCCATACCAAGACAGCGTGGAGTCAAATTCAGCCTCTGTGGTGCCATGATTGTTCATGATCGACTGACGTATCAGGCGCTTGGTAGAGTCATCTACCAACACAACGTAAGGACGGGAGGCATAAGCCTCTGCCAATGTCAAGTCGGTCATCACGTCCACCATCTTACCCTCCGACATGACGCCATCGGGACGCTTGGAGCAGGCGGCTAATATGCAGGCCGGTATGACCGCTAATGCCAATATCTTACCGCTACTTCTCATCAGCGCTATCGTTAGCCTCCGCGCTCTTGAAGATGAATGGCAACTGCTTTTTCACCACGTTGAGGAGCTCATAGAAGCTCTTATTGAAGAAGAAGATAAGCAGTGCCACACCTACGCAGATCGACGCGTCGGCGATATTGAAGATGTACTGGAAGAATTCAAAGCTTCTGCCACCGATTCCCGGCACCCATTCGGGCCATGTGAATCGGAATAGCGGGAAGTATAGCATATCCACCACTCGACCTTGGAAGAGCGGGGCGTAACCTCCCTCCGCGGGCATGAACTGCGCCACCTCGGTGGGGATAGGGTTATTGAATATCTGACCGTAAAAGAGGCAATCGAAGATGTTGCCGGCAGCACCCGCGGTGATCAGAGCCACCGCGGCGATGCATCCGGCAGATATCTTGTCGTGGGTACGGACTTTCACCAACACCCAGCAGAGGATGGCAACGGCTATCAAGCGTATGAATGTCAAGAAATACTTGCTCCATAGCTCTAAGCCAAACGCCATGCCGTTGTTCTCAATAAATCTCAGATGAAACCAGGAGGTGATGCTATAGTCCTCACCCATGTAGAAGTGGGTTTTAACCCAGAACTTCAACAGTTGGTCGGCTACTATCACCAATAAAATTATACACGCCGCAAGGGCTCCTTTCTTCAGTTTCATATATTGGGAAAAGGCACAAACAACAAACTTAAATGCGCCGTGGCGCTACTTCTTTTTCGCCTCGATAGAAAGCGTGGCGTGAGGCACGGCACGCAGTCTCTCCTTGGGTATAAGCTCGCCTGTGACGCGGCAGATACCATAAGTCTTATTATCGACACGCTGCAAAGCGGCTCGAAGTTTCTCGATAAATTGTAGCTGACGAGTCATGAGCTGCTGAAGCTCGGAACGCTGGAAGTTGTTGGAACTTTCGTCAAACACATCATTGAATTGACGAACGGTGTCCTCGGCATCATGCGTTTTGTCGCCATCTAATTGCGCACGAAGTTGGTTGTATTCCTGAGTGGCCTTGTCGAGTTTATCTTCTATCAAGACACGGAATTCTTCCAGTTCTTCGTCGGAGTATCTTTTTGCGGTATTAAGATTGTTGTTGTCCATTTTAGTTTTTAAATTTTCACGCTTTTTCCACGAGGACGTCGATGTTGATGTCGTCGATTTCCAGTGGAACGGGGTTATTAGTAATTTCGCTTACCACCTCGATATTGGAAGCCAATACCTGACCGGCGATATAGTCTTTAAACGCAGCTACGGCGGCATCGGTTTGCTCGTTGGAAGTTAATAATACGTTAACCTTGTCGGTGATATCGAAATTCTGTGATTTTCTAATGTTTTGTATTCTGTTGATCAGTTCACGAGCGAGGCCTTCGTTGCGAAGCTCCTCAGTGACGGTGACGTCGAGCGCTACGGTGACATTACCCTCGTTGGCAACCAACCATCCGGGCACATCCTCGGGGATGATCTCCACGTCGTCGGTAGTTACCACCGGCGCGCCATCAACCTCGGTGAAGGTGTATGAGCCGTTGCGTTCAAGCTCTGCGATAGCCTCTTGGCTCATCTCGCTGATAGCTTTTGCAAGGAGCTTCATCACTTTGCCGTAACGTGGGCCAAGTTTCTTGAAGTCGGCTTTCACCATCTTGACGAGGTTGCTCTCCTCGGGGCTGAGTACGTTGACAGCCTTGACGTTTACCTCCGATGCCACGATATCTTTCACAGCCTCCACAGCGAGCTTCTGCTGCTCGTCAACTGCGGGGACAAGGAGTGTCTGCAGTGGCTGACGAACTTTGATATTGACCTTACGACGCAATGCCAACACGTTGGATGTGATAATCTGCGCCAGGCTCATGCGTGTCTCCAATGCCTTGTCGATAGCAGTCTCGTCGGCTTTGGGGAACATTGCCAAGTGTACGGATGAGTACTCCGCATTGACAGGTGCGCACATATCGTTGTAAAGTTTGTCGGAATAGAATGGTGAGAAAGGAGCCATCATCAGCGCTACTGACTTCAAGCAGGTAGCCAAAGTCTGATAAGCGGCGAGCTTGCTCTGATCCATCTTGCCGGCCCAGAAACGTTTACGGTTCAAGCGCACGTACCAGTTGCTCAAGTTATCGTTGACGAACTCCTCGATAGCGCGTGCCGCCTTGGTGGGCTCGTAGTCCTCCAAAGCATCGGTAACATCCTTGATTAGGCTGTTGAGCAGCGACAGAATCCATCTATCAATCTCGGGGCGCTCTGCCAATGGCACCTCAGGCTCGTTGCCTACGAAGCCATCTACGTTGGCGTAGAGTGCGAAGAATTTGTATGTGTTATAAAGGGTAGCGAAGAGCTTGCGGCTTACCTCCTCTACTCCTGCTTCGTCGTATTTGATGTTGTCCCACGGCTGTGAGTTCTCAATCATATACCAACGTACGGAGTCGGAGCCGAAGCGCTCGATGTTGTCGAACGGGTTAACGGCGTTGCCCAACTTCTTGGACATCTTATTGCCATTCTTGTCGAGCACCAGACCATTGGAGATAACGGCTTTGTAGCTAACAGAGTCGAATACCATGCCTGCGATAGCATGGAGGGTAAAGAACCAACCGCGAGTCTGGTCCACACCTTCTGCGATGAAGTCGGCGGGGTAAACCTCTCTGTTGTCAAACGCCTCTTTGTTTTCGAAGGGATAGTGAATCTGAGCGTAAGGCATGGCGCCGGAGTCAAACCAAACGTCGATGAGGTCAGACTCTCTACGCATCGGTTTTCCGGAGGGTGACACAAGCATGATGTAGTCCACGTAAGGACGGTGGATATCTATCTTGTCGTAGTTCTCCTTGGAGTAGTCACCGGGCACGAAACCTTTATCTTTCAGCGGGTTGGACTGCATCACACCGGCAGCCACAGCTTTCTCTATCTCGTCGTAGAGTTGCTGGAACGAGGAAATGCAGATCTCTTCGAGGCCATCCTCTGTACGCCAGATAGGGAGCGGGGTGCCCCAATAGCGGCTACGTGAGAGGTTCCAGTCTTGAAGGTTCTCAAGCCATTTACCGAAGCGACCGCTACCTGTAGTGGCAGGTTTCCATTTGATCTGCTCGTTGAGCGAGATGAGACGGTCACGAGCAGCGGTGGTGCGGATAAACCAGCTGTCGAGGGGATAGTAGATTACCGGTTTGTCGGTGCGCCAGCAGTGAGGATAGTTGTGAGTATGTTTCTCGATTTTGAAAGCGAGTCCCGCCTTCTTGAGTTCCATACAGAGCACCACATTGAGGTCCTCTGCCTTCTCAGCTGCTGCGGCGTCATATTTACCATCCTTATTAAACTCTGGAGCGTAGGCATTTTTAACGAAGTCTCCTGCATGTACTTCATACTCGGCTTCGTTGACACATTTAGCCACGAAGGCGTCGTCACACTCTGCCAAGAGGTAGTATTTACCTTGGAGATCCACCATAGGACGAGTCTCACCCTTCTTGTTAATCATGAAGAGTGATGGGATGCCTGCGGCCTTCGCCACCTTGGCATCGTCGGCACCGAAGGTAGGCGCGATATGCACGATACCTGTACCATCCTCGATAGTGACATAGTCACCACCGATGACGCGGAATGCCAACTCCTCTGCCTCCACGAATTTCTCGTTGACAGCGGCGAAGCATTTGTCGGGATTAGCCTCGGCATAAGCCTTAACCTCGGCGGTAGTGCTCTCATCGAGTTTGAAGAGCGGTTTCACCCAAGGCATCAGCTGAGTATATTTCATACCGATGAGGTCGGCACCTTTGTATTCACCAACGATTTGGTAAGGCACCACCTTGTCTCCTTTGGCATACTCCTCAAGAGGTTTCTCAGCGCCCTCCTTCTTGAAGTAAGCGTTGACGAGGTCCTTGACCATCACCACTGTCACCTTCTCACCTGTATAGGGGTTGTAGGTGCGCACAGCGACGTATGTAAATTTGGGGCCTACGCAGAGAGCTGTGTTGGATGGCAATGTCCAGGGTGTTGTGGTCCAAGCCATGAAGCAGGCGTCGCCCCAGCCGGTCATCTCCGGCTTTGGATCCTTGATGGAGAAGAGCACTGTGGCAGTGGTATCTTTCACATCACGGTAGCAGCCGGGTTGGTTGAGCTCGTGAGAGCTGAGGCCTGTTCCGGCAGCAGGGGAATATGGCTGAATGGTGTAGCCTTTATATAAGTAGTTCTTCTTGTAAAGTTCGCCAAGAAGGTACCACACAGATTCGATATAACTATTATGGTAAGTGACGTAGGGGTTGTCGAGATCGACCCAATAGCCCATCTTGTGGGTAAGGTCGGTCCACTCCTTGGTGTATTTCATCACCTCCTGACGGCAAGCGTTGTTGTAGTCATCCACAGAGATTTTCTTGCCGATATCCTCTTTAGTGATGCCCAAAGCTTTCTCTACTGCCAATTCCACGGGGAGACCGTGAGTATCCCAACCGGCTTTGCGCTTGACGCAATAGCCTTGCATGGTCTTGAAACGGCAAAAAATATCCTTAATGGTGCGGGCCATCATGTGGTGTATGCCCGGCATAC
>CAZLJS010000007.1:0-21244 GCA_964559895.1 uncultured Sangeribacter sp. | reverse complement strand
GAGCACATCTTCCAGACCTTGGAAGGTCTTTGCCAGCATAGGGAAAGTGTTCATAGTTTTATTATATTATCCAAACAGTATTCGGTTGGCGTTATCTTTATTATCATTAGCGGGGGCCTCGTCGCTTACCTCGTCGGCGGGCATCGCGGTGGTTTTGACGCTCTTTTCGGCGTCGCTGAGTGCCTTAAAGTTATCTTTGAAATGTGTATCGCGGTTGAACGCGGGAGTATGCTCCACCAATGCTATCACCTCGTCGTCGTCAAACTGCGAGGGCTTGAAGATGGCATATTTGGAGGCGGCGAGCATACGGCGCTGCTTATACATGCTCTCGGGGGTGTATATGTCGCGTATTGTCTCCTCGGTCTTGTTGGGCGCGGAGGTAGTCGCGGTTTCGGTCTCAAAGACGTCGGTGTCGTCGGTGCCGCCATCCATGCGGATAGCGCCGCTCCCTGCCGTCTGGTCTTTGAGGGTGACGTCGAAGCCGGTGGCCAATAGGGTGATTTTCACCTTGTTGCCCAGCTCCGGGTTGAGGCCCACACCCCATTTGACGTCGAAGTTCTCCGACAGCCTGGAGGTGAACTCTGTGAGCTCGTTGATTTCGTCGATACGTACCGGATTGTCGGTGTCATCCTCGCTGGCGTGCGACAGCTTGATGAGCACGCGCTGCGCGGTCATGATATCGTGGAGCTTGAGCAGCGGAGAGTGTAGCGCGTTCTCGATAGCCTTGGAGATGCGGTGCTCACCCTCGCCGTAAGCGGTGGCGATGATGGCGGTGCCGGAGTTCTGCAAGGTGGTGCGCACATCCTCCATATCGACGTCGATATAGCACTCCTCAGAGATGATTTCAGAGATGGAGCGCGCTGCGTTGGCGAGGGTGTCGTCGGCCTTCTTAAAGGCGTTTTGCAGCGTCAGGTCCTTGTATATCTCGATAAGGTTCTGGTTGTTGATGATTAGCAGGGCATCGACGTGCTTTTTCATCTCTTCGGCGCCGATAAGTGCCTTGTTGATTTTGCGGTTGCCCTCAAAGAGGAAGGGTATGGTGATGATGCCTATGGTGAGCAGGTTGGCTTCTTTGGCAATCTGCGCTACCACGGGTCCGGCACCGGTGCCAGTACCGCCACCCATACCGGCGGTGATGAATACCATCTCCGTCTCGTCGTCGAAGAGTGCTTTGATGGCGTCGCGGCTCTCCTCGGCGTATTGTTTACCTTTTTCCGGTTTATCGCCGGCACCCAGACCGGGGCCCAACACCAATTTAGTGGGCACGTCGATGATTTTGTCGAGGTGCAAACGGTCTGTGTTGATGGCGGCATACGACACAAACGGTATGTTTTGGTGATACATATAGTTGAGGGCGTTGCAACCGCCGCCGCCAACGCCTACTACTTTTATCTTAGCCGCGGGAGACACGGAGTCTTTGAAGCGTGTGGTCTCCTCGGGTATGTTGTCTTGGAAATCCTCCATTTGATTCTAGTTTGAGGTTAAGTATTATTCGATTTCAGGATCATTCTCATCATCCGGGCCATATTGGATTGCATCCAGGAACCGTGTTTTCAAGCGGCCGAAGATGCCTTGGCTTTTGGTTTTCTTCACTCTCTCGGGTTCTTTAGTCTCGGTGTCGGGTGTCTTTACCACCTCGTCGGCGTTTGGTATGCCGTTGGAGGGTAGTGCGGAGCGTGTGTTGACATCTTCGAGGCAGGCGGTGTCGGTGTGAGTAGCGCCGGTGTAGAGTATGCTAGCCACCTGAAGCAGATCGTTGGCGGGTGCTTTGTGGTCCTCCAGGGCGATGCCATTGGCGGGTAGCTTGGCGCTGCGTATGGAGAGGTTGCACTGTTTGCCTACCAGCTCCACCATGTCGGTGAGCTTGAAGCCCTCGCCGACGGCGATGATGCCTCCGGGGAGCTCTGTGTGGTCAAGGTTGGCATAGTGTATCTGTTCGCAGATATTGGCGGCGATCTCCTCGGCGCGCGCCACTACGATGTTGATAATCTCTGAATGACGAATACCTTCGATGGAGATGGTGGAGCGTGTCTCGGGGGCTATCGCTCTGCCCGACTGCTGCTTGATGCTCTCGGCTTTCTCCTCAGACAGCTTCAGCGACGACATCAGGTCCATGGTGATATTGCGTGAGCCTAATGGGATGGTGGCGTAATACACCATTTCGCCGTTCTTGAAGATGATGACGGTGGTGGTCTCGGCGCCTATATCGACGAGCATACAACCTACGCGTTTCTCATCGGGGAGGACGAGCAGGTGTCCCATGGCGAGGGGTGTCACCACGAAGTTGGCAATCTCAATGTCGAGTTTGTCGCTGATGGTGCGGGTGAGGTTGCGCTCCAGCACGGGGCGGCACGCGATAAGGTCGTAGGTGGCCTCCAGTTTGACGCCATACATGCCTATGGGGTTGTGGGTGAAGGTCTTACCCAGACGATATTTGCGGGGCACCACGTCGATCATTTTCATCGAGCTGTCGATGGCAGACTCCTCTGCCAGGTGGCGTAGTTGCTTCAGATCCTCTGCGTCTATCTCCTTCTCTTCGTGAAGGTTTAGCTCCACGTCCACGGGGATGCTGCGCATGGAACGCCCGGAGATACCCACAAATAGTGAGTTGATTCTGCGCGGTGCGATCTCGGGATGTGTTTCCAATCTATCGATGACATCTTTGATGGCATTGGCAGTCGCTTCGAGGTTTTGTATCACCCCGTAGCGCACGATGTCGCAGGTCTTGATCTGCTCCACCGCCACAATATCCAGACCTTTGCCATCGGTCTTGCCTACTGCGGCTATTATTTTTGAACTGCCTATCTCAATGGCAGCAACATATCGGTCATTCTCCATTTTCGGACTTATTTGTTTCGTTGAGTTTATGCTATCATGGGTTATTACTATTTTCAAGATTAGCGCCAAGCAGTGCCTCCTCTTCGGCTTGTTCGCCTATGGAGTCCTCGACTACGGCGTAAAGGGCGCCCTTGTAGGCGCGGGTGGCTACTATCTGGTTTTTGAATTTCACCGAGATAGTGTCGTAGGTGTTCCATCCTTTATAGTCCATCACCTTGTCGTAGAAGGTGATAAGACGGCGGAATTTGTCGGCGAGCATTGTGGTGTCGCCTATGTTGATCACGTGGCCGGTGATGCGCGGCACGATGATGATATCGTTGTTGCCCGCCACTTTAATCATTGTGGTGAGGGATTTCATGCGGTTGTCGGCGGCGATGGCGCGTAGCACCGGCAAGAGGTGTTGCGGCTTGAATGAACCGCGGAAGTCGCCATAGACGATAGGCACCTCGGTGAAGAACTCCGCGGTGGCGTCCATGCGTTTGCCATCCTTGTTGACGTAGTAGCTACCCCCTTGAGGCGTAAACACACGCATCTCCGGCACCAATGGGGTGACTCTCACCACAAGGTCGCCGGAGGCGTCGAAGGCACATTCCACCTTCTCCAGATTGTTGAGCTGCGACAATAGTGTCTCTATCTTCTTGATGTTGACGTCGCATTCGCGTTTCCCTTTGATGACACCATAGGTGGCGATGTGGGCGAGCACGCCGTTGCGGGTGGCTTCGGCGAGGGAGCCTTCGCCGTGCACCTCGACACGAATGTCGCGGCATGGCATTTTGGCTTTCTGCTGCGACGCCCACGCTCCCATGGTAACGACATAGGCAAGCAGGCCCACGAGTATGAGCCACTTGAGAATCCTATTGCGTCGTTTGTTTTTACTCATTTTTGTCGCGAAGTATATCTACGATATCAGGGAGCAGACGGTCTATGTCTGCCGCACCTAATGTCATTAAAACCTCAAAGTTAGTGTTTTTTATCAATTTAAGCAAATCTTTTCTGCAACAAAGCATTTTTTCTGCTCCTGAAATTGCATTTAAGATGATTTCAGAGGTGACGCCCTCAATGGGAAGCTCACGTGCGGGATAAATCTCGGGGAGCCATACGCGGTCGGCGTTGCTCAGTGCCTCGCCAAACTCTTTTGCGAAGTCGCGGGTGCGGGTGTAGAGGTGAGGCTGGAATATCACGGTGAGGTGCTTGCCGGGGAATAGTTTACGCACCGAGCGTATTGAGGCGTTGACCTCGTTGGGGCTGTGTGCGTAGTCGTCGATGAGGACGGCGCGGCCTTCGCCGGGACGGAGATAGAACTCAAATCGGCGTTTAGCGCCCAGGAAAGTGGCGAGGCCTTCGCGGATGGCGGAGTCCTCCACGCCGGCGAGATGTGCCGCGGTGGCGGCTGCTACGGCGTTGTCGATGTTGATTTCTATGGGGAGTCCCAGCTCGATGTTCTCCAGTTGCCAGTCGGGACCGATGATGGAGAAGTGGAGTTGACCGTTGCCAAAGGTGATGTCGGCAGCGTGGTAGTCGCCGTCGGCGCCACCGCTGTAGCTATATACGTTGACACCCTCGCCCACGCGTGGTTTGAGCTTCAATCCGGTGTGGACGAGCAGCGTGCCCCCCTTGCGTATCAGGGAGGTGAAGTGGGCGAACGACTCCAGATAGTTCTCCTCGTTGCCATAGATGTCGAGGTGGTCGGGGTCGGTGGAGGTGACGATGGCGATATGTGGTGACAGGTGATGGAAGGAACGGTCATATTCGTCGGCTTCTATCACGGAATAGCGTGAGGTGTCGCTGAGCACCAAGTTGGAGTTGATGTTGCGCAGGATGCCTCCTAGGAAAGCGTTGCAGCCCACATTGGATAGGCGCATGATATTCGCTATCATGGATGAGGTAGTGGTCTTGCCGTGAGAACCGGAGACGCAAATGCCGTCGCTGTCGCGTGTGATGGCGCCTAAGACGGCGGCACGTTTCACTACGTTGAAACCGTTTTGGCGGAACCATGATATGATGGTGTTGGTGTCGGGCACCGCGGGGGTGTAAACCACCAGCGTGGTGTCGGCGTTGCGGAACGGTGCGGGGATGAGTGCCGCGTCATCCTCATAGATGATGTCGGCGCCTTCGCTGCGGAGGGCTTCGCTGAGCTGCGATGATACCCTGTCGTAGCCTGCCACACGTTTCCCCTTGGAGAGGAAATATCTTACCAAGTTAGCCATGCCGATGCCACCGGCACCTACGAAATAGAGTTGTTGTATATCATTAAGCGATGTGAGCGCGTTGCTATTCATTGATTTTAGTGGAGGAGAGTGTTATTTACGGTTGTTGATAACGTTTAAAGCCTCTTTAGCGATTCTCATGTCAGACTCAGTGCGGGCGAGCTTGGTGGTGTTGGAGCTCATCTCAGCCAGTTTCTCGGGGTGTGAGAGGGTGTTAAGGATATTATCCACGAGTATTTGGCGAGCTTGCACGTCGGGCACCAGGATGGCGGCGTTGACGCTCTCCAGGGCTTGTGCGTTTTTGGTCTGATGGTCCTCCGCCACGTTGGGTGAGGGAACGAGGATGGCGGGTTTGCCGAGGAGCTCTATCTCGCTGATGGCGCAAGCGCCTGCGCGCGACACTACCAGGTCGGCGGCGCTGTATGCCGCTGCCATATTGGAGATGAACTCTGTCACGACGATACCTTTGCGGCCCTTAGCGGCGTCTTTGCCACGGGTGCCGAAGTGCTTGCCTGTCTGCCATATCACTTGCACTCCCGCGTCGGTGAATCTGTCGAGGGCGGCTACCATGGACTCGTTGAGGGTGAGGGCGCCGAGGGAGCCGCCTACTACGAGCACTGTGGGCTTGTCGGCGTCAAGGCCGAAGGCGTCGCGTGCCGCTGCTTTATCCTTGCCTTGTAGTATCTCGCGGCGCACCGGATTGCCGGTGAGGATAATCTTGTCGGCGGGGAAGAAGCGCTCCATGTGCTCATAAGCCACACAGATTTTGTCGGCCTTCTTCGCCAATAGCTTGTTGGTGACACCGGCATAGGAGTTCTGCTCCTGGATAAGCGTGGGGATGCCCATACGTTGCGCTGCTTTGAGCACGGGGCCGCTGGCATAGCCACCCACACCGATGGCGATGTCGGGGCGGAAATCGCGTATGATGTGGCGCGCCTTGCTGATGCTCTTGCGCAGCTTCAGCAGCACGCTGATGTTCTTAAATAGGTTTTTGCGGTTGAACCCTGCCACGGGGAGCCCTATTATCTTATAACCTGCGGCGGGGACACGCTCCATCTCCATGCGTCCTTCCGCGCCCACAAAGAGGATTTCAGACTGTGGGTAGGCCTTCTGCATGGCGTTGGCGATAGAGATGGCGGGGAAGATATGGCCTCCCGTGCCGCCTCCGCTGATGATGATTTTCAATGGTTTCATTGTTGCGTTGTTATATCCTTGTTCCTCAATTGATTTTCATCGGGTTAGCACTCGTGATATCATCGGGGAGTTCCTTAATTTCTTGATTAATATCCTTTTTAGAGTTGGATCTGACGGCGTATTTGCTGACGCTGAGCATCATGCCTATGGCGAAGCTCATGACCAGGATGGAGGTGCCACCCTTGGAAATGAACGGTAGCGGCTGTCCCGACACGGGGAATAGTCCCACGACGATAGCCATGTGTATCAGCGCCTGGAAGACAATCACCACGGCGCATCCCATGATGAGCAGTGCGGGGAAGGCGCGGGAGCATTTGCTCGCCACGGTGCCCGCTCTCGCCACCAATGCCAGATATACGAGCAGCAGGAACACGCCACCTATCGCGCCCATATCCTCCACCACGATGGAGTAGATATAGTCTGAGAATGCCAAGGGTAGGCGGGAGCTCTCGCGCGAGTTGCCTGGACCGTTGCCGCTGATGCCACCATGCGCCATGGCGAAGTTGGCGTGCATCACCTGGTAGTTGGTGTCGTCGATGGTGTCGTTGGGATGGACGCCCGACAAGTATCGCTCGATACGTTTCTTACGCGTGTCGGTGCGGTCGGTGTTGTCGGTCTGTTCGGTCCTTTGGGCGTCGAAGGTATCCTTATCCGGCTTGTCTCTGAAGACGGTGAAATAGACGCAGCCTGCCAGCACTACGTAGGCTAGTAATATGGAGAAGAATTTGGAGGCTGAAGTTCCGGCGATGATTAGCAGGATGACGTAGGATCCCATGACCAGAATCATGTTTGTGAGGCCGTTTTTAAAGACGGCGGCGCAGGCGATGAGGGTGACGACGGAGCTGAGGATGACACCTTTCCACGACACGCCTCCCGACACTTGGTTCTTCGCCAATATCCTAGCCAGGAGGAGGACGATGGCTATCTTCAGCATCTCGGAGGGCTGTATGGTGAATCCGGCGAGGCTCAAGGCGCGTTGGGCACCATTGATAGTGACACCGCAGATATACGTGAGACACACCATGCCCAGACAGGCTCCCGCTATCCACCATGCCAGCCTCAGATACCAAGAGTAGTGTAGCTTCTGGCATCCTAATATTAGGAGGAAACCAAACATAAGGAACTTGGCGTGGTTGAAGAGTGGTCCATAGATGGAGTTAGCTTTCACCTCTGAACTGGAGGCGCTGTATAGCTCCACTATGGAGACGATGAGCAGTAGGAGATAGAGGCCCCAGATATAGGGGTCTCCTTTGGGACGTGTCGCCACATCCTTGCCTTTCTTGTCGCGTCGGGAGCCGGTGGCGCGTTCCGCCTTCACTTCGTCGATGGGGCGGCCATCCACTGTCTCCTTGATATTTATATCCGACTGAGCCATATCCAATCTATCTTTGTCGGTGAGCTGAAGTTACAATAGTTATTCGTGTGCTTTTACCCATGCTTTGAATTGGTCACCGCGGTCTTCGTAGCTGTGGAACAGGTCGAAGCTGGCGCACGCCGGGGAGAGGAGCACGGTGTCACCTTCGCACGCCAAGGCGCGGCAGGTGTTCATAGCCTCGTCGAGGGTGTGGCTGTCGCAAAGCTTGATGTCGTTATACTCGGGGGTGCCGAAGAAGGTGGTGATGGGGGTGTTGTTGACGCCCATGGCTACGATAGCCTTCACTTTCTCCTTTACCAGCGCGGCGATCTGGGAGTAGTCGTTGCCCTTGTCCTTACCGCCGAGGATAAGCACGGTGGGTGTGGTCATGCTCTCCAGTGCGTAGAAGGTGGAATCCACGTTGGTCGCTTTGGAGTCGTTGATATATATGGCGCCGTCGATGACACCGGCGCTTTCTAGGCGGTGTTCTACGGCTTGGAAAGTTTTCAGACCATTTTCGATGACGGAGGGCTCTACGCCGATGCCTTGCGCCGCGATGCCGGCAGCCATGCTGTTGTATAGGTTGTGGCGGCCCTTAAGCGAGAGGTCGCTGCGGCGCATCTGCCATGCGGCACCTTTGACGTTGAAGTGGAGAGTGTCGTCGTCGAGCCATGCTGCTGAGTTGTCGGCGTTGCTGTCGAAGGGGTAGTTGGTGGCGGCGCCGTGACGCATGGTCTTGGCATATTCGCGGATGAGCGGATCTTGGTCCCAATAGATAAACATATCCTCGGGGCGCTGATTCTGCGTGATGCGGAATTTGGCGGCGCCGTATAGCTCCATCTTATGCTCATATCGGTCCATATGGTCGGGGGTGATGTTGAGCAGGATAGAGATGTCGGCGCGGAAGTCATACATGTTATCCAGCTGGAAGCTGCTGAGCTCGATGACGTAGCAGTCGAAGCTGCAGTGAGCCACTTGGCGTGCTAGGCTGAAGCCTACGTTGCCGGCGAGACCTACCTTGTATCCTGCCAATTGGAGGATGTGGTAGAGGAGCATGGTGGTAGTGGTCTTGCCGTTGGAGCCGGTGATACACAGCATCTTAGCATCGGTATATCTGCCTGCGAACTCTATCTCCGAGATGACGGGGATATTGCGTTCACGCAGACCGCATATCACCGCTACGGTGTTGGGGATGCCGGGGCTTTTCACCACCTCGGTGGCGTTGTATATAAGGTCGAGAGTATGGCCACCCTCCTCAAAGGGTATCCCCTCGGCGTTCAATTCATTCTTGTATTTCTCCGGTATTTTGCCGCTATCGGAGAGGAAGGTATCGAAACCTTTATTCTTGGCGAGGATGGCAGCGCCTACGCCGCTCTCACCACCGCCTAAAACTACTATGCGAGACATATCGTTGGTCTATCGAACTTTTAATGTTACAAATGTGATTACAGCCAAGAGGATACCTACGATCCAGAAGCGTACCACGATTTTATTTTCGGGTATTGGGCGGCGCGGGAATTGTATCTTGGCGTCGATGGTGCCCCCCTCCTTTTGGAAATGGTGGTGTAGCGGCGTCATTTTGAAGATGCGTTTACCCTCGCCGGTGCGGCGCTTGGTATATTTGAAGTATGCCACTTGTAGCAGTACTGATAAATCTTCGAGGAAGAAGATGAGGCAGAGCAGAGGTATGAGCAGCTCCTTGCGAATGAGGATAGCATACACGGCGAGGATGCCACCAAGGGTGAGGCTGCCGGTGTCGCCCATAAACACTGATGCGGGGAAGGCGTTGTACCATAGGAATCCCACGAGGGCCCCGATAAACGCGGCGGCATATACTACCATCTCCTCCGACCCCGGGATATACATTATATTAAGGTATGAGGAGTAGATGGTGTTGCCCCCCAGATAAGCCATAATTGCCAACGCTACTCCTATCACCGCCGACGTACCGGCGCATAGGCCGTCCAATCCGTCGGTGAGGTTGGCACCGTTGCTGACAGCTGTCACGGCGATGATTACCACGAGCACAAACACCAGCCAGCCCAAGGTCTCGGCGGCGTTCTGGTCGGGTATCCAGGAGGTGAGCCACTTATAGTTGAAGTTGTTGTCCTTGACGAAGGGGATGGTGGTCTGGGGTGTCTTCTCAAACTCGCCCAGCTGCGGGGTGCGTGACTCCGCTTTCTGTGTCACTTCGGCGTCGAGGTACGGATCGACTTCATATTTCTGCTCCACCATGGACTTGATGCTGATGCTCTTGTCGTTGTCGAGGCGTTGGTGAAAGCCGATGGAGGGTGACAGCCACATGGTGATGCCCACGATGAGGCCCAATCCCACCTGTCCGGTAATCTTGTATTTACCCTTCAGGCCATCCTTGTTTTTATATTTGATTTTGCGATAATCGTCGAGGAAACCGATGGCGCCCATCCAGATGGTGGCTACCAACATGAGTATCATATACACGTTGGCGAGGTTACCAAACAGCAGGCAAGGCACCACGATGGAGAGGATGATGATGATGCCACCCATGGTGGGTGTGCCGACCTTCTTCATCTGGCCCTCAAGGCCTAGGTCGCGCACCGTCTCACCGATCTGCATTTTCTGCAGACGATGGATGATTTTCTGGCCGAATATCATGGCGATAAGCAGCGAAAGTGCCAACGCCACGCCGGCGCGGAAGGAGACATAATTCATCAAACGTAGGCCGGGGAAATCGAAGTTCTCCCCCAGCCACTGAAACAGTGAATATAGCATTCTTTTACTCTTCTATATCAGGCGTTAAAAATTTTCATTACCTCTTCGCGGTCGTCGAAATGGTGCTTCACACCCTGCACGTCTTGGTAGTTTTCGTGGCCTTTGCCGGCGATAAGTACCACCTCACCGGGTTTAGCCTCTGCGCACGCGGCAGTGATGGCTTCGCGGCGGTCGGTGATGCAGACGGTGTAGTCGAGTTGGTCGGGTGTTAGACCTTCGCGCATCTCGGCGATGATAGCCTCCGGCTCCTCAAAGCGGGGGTTGTCGGAGGTGAGGTATAGTTTATCAGAGCGGAGGGCAGCCTCTCGCGCCATGATGGGACGTTTGCCGCGGTCGCGGTTGCCACCGGCGCCTACTACGGTGATGATGCGTGAGGTGCCGACAATCTCGCGGATAGTGTCGAGCACGTTGACTAGCGCGTCGGGGGTGTGTGCGTAGTCGATGATGGCTGTTTTACCCTCGGCGGAGCGCACTGTCTGGAAACGGCCCGCTACGGGGATGAGACGGCTCATATTGACCAATACCTCCTCGGGGTTGAAGTCCAGGAGGATAGAGGCGGCATATACCACCAGGAGGTTATATGCGTTGAAGCGGCCGGTGAATTGCACCTCGGCTTCTCTGCCATTGAACGACATGAGAGTGCCGTCCAAGCGGGTCTCCCATACTCTGCCGCGGAAGTCGGCGTCGGAGCGCAGGGAGTAGAAGTATTTGCGGGCACGGGTGTTCTGGAGCATGTAAGCGCCGGCTTTGTCGTCGGCGTTGACAAGGGCGAACGCGTCCTCGGGAAGCATGTCGAAGAACATCTTCTTGGCGTTCATATAGTTCTCCACGGTGCCGTGGTAGTCCAGGTGGTCGCGGGTGAGGTTGGAGAAGAGGGCGCCGGTGAAACGCAGTCCGGCGATGCGGTGCTGCACAGCGGCGTGTGAGCTCACCTCCATGAACGCGTATTGGCAACCGGCATCAACCATGCGACGCAGCAGTGCGTTGAGCGTGATTGGGTCGGGAGTGGTGTGTGAGGTGGGGATAGCCTCGTCTTGGATATAGTTGCAAACGGTGGAGAGGAGACCGGCGCGGTATCCTTCGAGCTTCGCCATCTCATATAGCAATGTCGCAGTGGTGGTCTTGCCGTTGGTGCCGGTGACGCCTACCAGTCGTAGTTGGTTGGAGGGATGGTCATACCATGCGGAAGCCAGCTGTCCTAACGCTAAGGAGGAGTCTGCCACACGGATATATGTCACGCCGGAGTCGCGGCTGGTGGGTAGCTGCTCACACACTATCGCGCCTACGTGGTTGCTAGCCACTACGGGGATATATTTATGACCGTCTGTTTGTGTACCTTTTACTGCCACAAAGAGACCCTCTTTCTCTGCCTGTCGGGAGTCGGATGCCAAGCCGGTGATATTGCGATCGGTTTCGCCTATCACTTCGAGCACCTCTATCTCTTGTAATAATTGCGACAATTTTTTCATTTTCGTATTGTGTTGTTTATTATTTCTATACTAGTCGAGGACCGAGGTCCGCGTAATTTATTTCAAAGTTAGTAAAATTTTACGACCTTTCACCAAAGGGGAACCTTTTGGTATGCTCTGGGCGACGACTCTTCCGGTGCCGGATAATCTCACGTTGAGGCCTGCTTTTTCAAGGATGGCGAGTGCTGAAGCGGCGTCGTATCCAATCACGGAGGGCACGGTGCCCTGTTTCGCGGCGCCGTCGGTGTGTATTTTTTTAGCGCTGCGGAGGGGTAGGTTGTCGCGCACGTCCTTGATAGCTTGGTCGTTGCCGGCGGCAAGGACGGGGGTGGTGCCGTTTCTGCTTTCGGCGTAGTTGGATCCTACGTCGAGCATACCGCGGGCATACATTTTGACGGCGGTGTTGCGCATGACGCCACCGGAGAGGCTAGCCGCGGAGCCGCAGTGCGCGGGAGCGAGCATCAGCACCACGCAGCTGTATTTGGGGTTCTCGTAGGGGAAGAATCCGGCGAAGGCGTATCGGCGCTTGCTGGTGTCGTAACCCACGGAGTGCTCCAGTGTGGGGAAGGCGGTACCGGTTTTTCCGGCGATATGTACTCGTTCGTCGCGGGCGGCACGGCCTGTTCCTTCGCCCCAAACCACCTCATAGAGACATTCGCGGAGCATCTCGGCGGTGTGTGGAGAGCATACTTGGTCGCGTATCATGGGGTATTTGAGCACGCTGTCGCGGCCATTCTCGTCGCGTAGTGCGCGCACCAGGTGCGGCCGCACATATTTGCCGTCGTTGGCGATGGCGTTGTAGATGGAGAGGAGGTATAGCGGGGATATCTCCACGGCGTATCCATAGGCCTGGCGCGCCAATGATAGATGGCGTGCGGTCATGGTGATGGGATTCCCTTTGGAGTCTTGCGGGAGTAGCTTTGGCATACGCGGCAGTTTCTCCTCGGCGATGCCGGTGTGCATACGTTCAAAGAGGCCGAGCGATTCCCAGCGGTCGCGGAACTTGGATGGGTCGTTGCTGTATCCGCGGAAGATGATGCGCGCCACGCCGGTGTTGGAGGACCATGCCATGACCTGCTTCATGTTTTTCACCGTAGGTGCGTGCGGGTCGGAGGTCTTTTGGAAGGGTGAGGTGTCCACGGCGTCGTTGACGCTCTTGACAAGGCCGTCTTCAAAGGCGATGAGCATGGAGATTGGCTTGATGACGGATCCGGGCTCGTAGCACTCCACGATGCGGTTGTATGCTTCGCCATAGGTGCCGTCCTTGAGTAGCTCCACGTTGGAGATGGCTTTGATTTCACCTGTGGAGACCTCCATGATCATACCTGTGGCCCATGTGGCGCCTTTCTCTTGGCACATGGTGAGCATCTCCTGCTCAAAGATGTCTTGGATGTTGATGTCGATGGTGGTAAGGACGTCGTATCCGCGCACCGGCTCTTTGATGTTCCAGTTGCCGATGGTGTTGGTCAGCGCTACGCGTTTGGCGGTGCCGAACTTGCCGTAAAGCAGTGAGTCGAGGTCCTTCTCGAGGCCGGAGTATCCGTGCAACTCGCTGTTGCGCAGGGGGTCTTGCGTGACGAGGCCTATGCTATAGTGCGCCATGGAGCCGTAGGGCTGTTTGCGCACGTATCTGCTTTTCTTGTAGTAGGGACAGTTGGATTTGCCGTAGAAATCTTTTATGAAGTTCACCTGGCCGATAGAGTCGAAGTCGGCGAGCGTCACCCCTTTAGCGAGCATGAGGCTTCTATTCCATTTCTCTTTGGGCTTGGCAAATTCGCGACGGAAACGGGCACGCCAAGAGCATTTCTCCATGCTGTCTTTTGGCAGCGACGCCAGGTCGTGGGGACGGGGATAGTGCGCATCGAGGTAATCGGCGAGGGAGTCGATGGCTTGCCATGGCAGGTCGGTGCATTTCTGTATTTTGGGGTGTCGCAGGTCAATCATCACGTCCCACACCATCATGTTGCAGGCCAGTATGCTACCGTTGCTGGCGAGGATGCTGCCACGCTCGGGGGCAATGGTGTCGATGACGTCTAGCTGTCGGCGTGCCACCTTGTTCCATTCATCGGCGTTGATGACGCAGGTCATGAACAGGCGCATGGTGATAAGGATGGCGCCAAAGAGGAACAGGAGCGTGATTAGTCCGAACCGCTGCAATATTCGAGTCTTATTCTTCTGTTTCTTCATGGCCTACTCGTTGACAGTGAGTTCGTAAGGGGGTTGTTCTTGAAATTCGAGGCCGAGGTGTCGCTCATTGACGAGTTTTACCATGTCGGACTCGCGTATCAGGCTCATATATTGAGCTTTCTCAGCCAGTTTGCGGTTCTCCGCTTGTTCCAGCTTAGTGTTTAGCTCTTTGATTTTCATCATGTTGGTCTTGGTGTTGTATCGCAAGCCGATAAGCATGACGATAGCCAAGACGAAAAGCACAATTAGCCAAGCGTTGTGCTTGAAATAGTTTACGGAGACGCCACGACCATGGCGGAAGTCAGACATCCAGTCTTTCTTCCTCTCTTTGGTGTTGTTGGTCGTCTCATTAAGTATTTTTTTCGCAGCCATAGGCCAGTCCATCCTCTCTCTAATCGTTAACAATCTTCATAGCGGCACGAAGTTTGGCGCTGCGGGCACGAGGGTTACGCTCAATCTCGTCGTCATCGGGGGCAAGAGCGCCGCGTATCACCGGTTTCCATGGCGACATGCTTTTGCCGAAGAAGTCCTTCTCCACGTCGCCGCTGAAGTTTCCGGCGCGGAAGAAGTTCTTGACCATACGGTCCTCGATGGAGTGGTAAGTCAGGATAGCCAGACGGCCTCCGGGCTTGAGTATGCGTAGGGTGGAGAGGAGGAACTGCTCGAGCGCCTCCATCTCGTGATTAGTCTCGATGCGTAGGGCTTGAAACACCTGAGCCAAGTCTTTTTTCTCCTTTTTGGGGTTAAGCAGACGGCTCACCACCTCAGACAGTTGCGAGGTTGTAAGGATAGGCTGTTTAGCGCGCGCCGTCACGATAGCGGAGGCGATGGCGCCGCAGCGCTTCAGGTCGGTGAAGCGGTTGAACAGCGATGCCAGTTGCTCTTGGCTATATTCGTTGATAATGTCGGCGGCGCTCTGAAGGCCGCGGCGGTTCATGCGCATATCCAGCGGTGCGTCAGCGCGGAAAGAGAACCCCCTGTCGGCGGCGTCGAAGTGGTGAAACGATACCCCTAAGTCGGCGATGATGCCATCTATCTCCCCCTCACCGTGGTAGCGCAGGAAATTCTCCATATAGCGGAAATTGCCGTGCACGAAGGTGAATCTGTCGTCGTCGATAGCGTTGGCTTGAGCGTCGAGGTCTTGGTCGAAGCCGTAGAGACGGCCTTCGGCGCCGAGATGCTCCATGATGGCACGGGAATGGCCGCCTCCGCCAAAGGTGGCATCGGCATACACTCCGTCAGGTTTTATCGCCAGCGCGTCGATAGTGGGAACACATAAGGCAGGTATATGATATACTTCTTGAAGGGTGTTCGTTTGCGTTTCTTCTTCTCTTTCTTTCATAGCTACTTCGTGGAGTGCAAAGTTAACGAAAATTGAAAAAACTTACCACCTGATTGGCAAAAAAAATGCTATAAAATTTTAGATTTTATTTTAAAAGATTTGCGGAAGAAATATTTATAGCTAACTTTGTGCGCAACAATGGATTAGGAGTCCTAAAAAGGATAAAAATTTGCTATAAACAGACAATAAAACCACTGTAGTAATAGATATTTAAACCTGAGACTAATGAAAACTTTAACAAGAATGGCAATATTTGTGTCGTTAATATTGCCATGTGGAAAGGTCATTGCCGACGATGCCACTACTTATGAAGTAGGGGGATTGTACTACCAGATTGACGCTGAAGGGAGCTATGTGGAAGGCTCTCCAACGTGTGTCAAGGTGGTGCGCGACGCCGATCATCCTTATGCCGGAGAGGTGACGATACCCTCCTCTGTGGAGATTGAAGGGAAGACCTACCGCGTGTGGAAAATCGCTGCCAATGCTTTTGGCAACACCGTGACTGTGAAGAATGATGATGAAACTACAACTACTACTTATGCTTCAGACCTGACCTCTGTGGTGATACCGAGTAGTGTGTCGCAAATCCATTCCTATGCGTTCGCTAACTGCGAAAAACTTACTAATGTCACCATCGGCTATGTGGCTGACGGTGAGACTGCTTACACGGATGATGTGTATATCTACGAGAGAGCATTTGATGGCTGTGTCACCCTTGCTACCGTCGATTTCGGTAAGTATGTGAGGTTTATAGACAGTTGCGCTTTCCGCAACTGTAAAGCATTGCAGAGTGTGGCCTTCACAGACCGATTGGAGACTGTCAACTCTTTTGCTTTTGAAGGCTGCGTCGCCATGACCTCCGCATCTTTCGGCTCAACCCAAAGCGGCAAAGAAGCCAACAATCTTTCACTTAATTGGTATTCGTTTTACAACTGTACCTCATTGGCAACAGTGATATTTGCCGACAATTTAAAAGTGTTGGGACAAGGTGTTTTTGAGGGTTGTACCTCCATCACCGATGCTACCCTGCCAAGCTCTTTAACCTCATTAGAGGAGCGGACTTTCTATGGTTGTACAAGCCTCCGGACCATAGTTATTCCCAATGGTATCACGACTTTGCCAGCCTCCTGTTTCCAAGGGTGTAGCGCCATCACGAGCATTACCCTGCCCTCGACGCTTACCACAGTTAACGCCGAGGCGTTTCAAAATCTTGCCGAGTTGCAGAGCGTCACTATCGGGGACTCAGAGCCATACAGTGGCACAAAGATGACGATTGGTGATAAAGCCTTTTATAACTGTCCGAAACTGACAACGATAAACCTCGGCACATGTGTGGGAAGTATTGGTAATTATGCGTTTAGTGGTTCTGCGATTACCAATGTCACCATTTCGGATTCGGTCACTTCGATAGGGGAATATGCCTTCATGGACTGTAAGAGTCTTACAACGATAGATATCCGCAATGGTATCACGACTTTGCCAGCCTCCTGTTTCCAAGGGTGTAGCGCCATCACGAGCATTACCCTGCCCTCGACGCTTACCACAGTTAACGCCGAGGCGTTTCAAAATCTTGCCGAGTTGCAGAGCGTCACTATCGGGGACTCAGAGCCATACAGTGGCACAAAGATGACGATTGGTGATAAAGCCTTTTATAACTGTCCGAAACTGGCAACGATAAACCTCGGCACCTGTGTGGGAAGTATTGGTAATTATGCGTTTAGTGAGGCGGCAATAACCAATATTACTATTCCTAGTTCGGTCACTTCGATAGGGGAATATGCCTTCTCGGGCTGTGCGAAACTTACCGCGATAGATATCCCTAATACTGTTAAGTCGGTAGGCGTTTCCTGCTTCGATGGTTGTGCCGAATTGGAGTCCGTAATATTGGGCCATGATGAGGATGAGTTTGACCATGATGCATTGATGGAAATAGGAGCTTATGCTTTCCAAAATTGTCCTAAGATAGCTACGCTTTTTATCAGTAAATGTGTGGGCTCTATTGGTAATGGCGACTTCAAAGAGTGTAAGAGCATCACTTCGCTGACCATTAGCCGTAATATACGCACTATCGGAGAGTCTGCCTTCTATAATTGTACCGGTATTAAGAATGTTGTTATTGGTAGTGATGAAGCAGATGGTGAGATAGTTAACACCGACGGCACGGAGATTCTTAATGGGGCGTTTGATGGTTGCACGGCCATTGAGACGTTATCACTCTATTCCGATGTGAAATTTATTGGAAATAGGGCCTTCTATAACTGCGAGTCGTTGAAGGAGGTTAGGATTCCCTGCGCTACCGATACTATCGGGGAGTTCGCCTTCGGGGACTGTACAAAACTCGAGTCTGCCATAATAGGTTACGATGACGCTGCTAATAAGGCGGCTACTGTGATAAAAAATCAAGCCTTTGATGGCTGTACGGCGATGAAATCTCTTTTGCTCCATTCTAATGTGACCAGAATCAACTATCGTGCATTTTTCAACTGTCAGCAACTATTGACAGTGACGATACCTCGAGCTACGGTATATATTGGAGAGGATGCGTTCAGGACCGATAGCTCCATAACATCAGTCACAGTAGGAGATGCCGATTTTAGTGGAGAGTCTTATACCGTTATCGATACGAGTGCCTTTGCCGAATGTGCAAACCTGGAGACCGCTACGCTTTACCCCAATGTGAAGATTATAGGCGCCAGCGCTTTCAATTCAGACCATAAGCTGACAACTTTGCAGATGTTATTTTCCCGCACTTATACCGATAATGAGCAGTCTTATACCAAAGAATTGTCAGGTGTGCGTACGATTGGAGATCATGCCTTTAGATATTGTGAGTCGTTGCAAGATTTTACCTTTAGCAATGTGTTGGAAAGCATTGGCGCATATGCTTTTGGTAGCTGTAAGGCGCTTGAAAACGTTAAAATCCCTGTTAGTACCCATATTGTCGGTGATGGCGCGTTTATAGACTGCACTTCACTGAAGTTTGTGAAGATAGGAGATACCTATTCTTATAATGAGAAAGCTCCTAAAGTAGAGGTGTGCTATCAAGCGTTTTTCGGATGCTCTGCATTAAGCGATTTGTATATAGGATGTAATGTGGTAAGTCTTGGTTATCAAACATTCTCCGGATGTACTAGCTTAAATGGCGGTAATATGGTATGCGGACCCTCTGATCCTCCTACGGTATATTATAAGACCTTTGATAATAAGCATTATATGTGGATGTATGGTAATGAGAATGATGACACCGGTAATCCGGCCAATAATACCGATTCAAGTGGCTCTAATACAACGGATAACACCGGTTCAAGTAGCTCCGGTGAAACGGATAATAGCGGTAGTGAAGCCTCCTTATTAAAGGGTATGCTTCGTACATCTTCAGATGAATATGCCAATATATATGTAGATATTCCGGAAACCAGACAAGATGGTTTGGCTAAGAATACTGATTTAAATAATCAGAAGTATGTGTATATACATATGTTGAAAACCAACTATGACGCATATTATTCGAATTCTGTTTGGACGCTCTTCCTCTATTCTAAAGATATGGTCATCACCTCAGTGGAGAATGTAGATGACGAAAGCGACAGCTATGACTTCTATGCGATAGGTAATAGTATGGTGCTGGATATCCCTTATGGAGAGGTAGTGGTGCTCTATGATGTGAGTGGCCGTTGTGTATATAGCGGAGGCTCTACTACGTTGGAGCTGCCTCACGGCATATATATAGTAAGGGCAAAAAGTAAGACGGCAAAGATTAAGCTTTAGGGGATGGAGCACATCCCCGATTGGGATGAGGTTTACTGCCTAAGCGTTTTGTCGTAAACGTTCATGATGCGCTGCGCCATGTCGTCGTTGTTGAAACGGCAGGCGTGGCGCATACCTTTTGCTATCATTTCGTTGGTGTCGGTGGCACCGGAGAGGATGGCACGTATGGCTTCTGCGGTGCCGCGCACGTCGTCGGGCTCGACATAGATGGCGGCGTCGCCACCCGCTTCGGGGAGGCTTGAGGTGCGTGCTGCAATTACCGGACGACGGCTCTCCAGTCCCTCCAGAACGGGTATGCCGAAACCTTCGTAGTGTGAGGGGTATAGTATCACTTCGGCGCCTTGGCAGACACCGGGTAGATCGACAAACGCTACGTTGCCCAGGTAGTGGACGCGCTGCTCCACGCCCAGCTCTTGGCTCAGGCGTCGCATCTGCTCCTTATACTCCTTGCCGTTGCCTACCGCCACGAGGTGTATCTCCTCGGGGAGGGCGCTGAGGGCGCGGATGGTCAGCTCCAGGTTCTTGCGGCGCTCGATGGTGCCCACTTGGAGGATATATTTTGCGGGAAGCCGGTATTTCAGGGCCACGGCGGCGCGTTGGTCGGCGCTGAATTGGTGGCGGAAGATGTCGCTACACCCTTGATATACGATGTCTATTTTCTCCTCTGGGATGCCGTAAAGTTGAATGATGTCGCGGCGTGTGGATTCGCTGATGGCAATGATGCGGTCCGCCACATGGCAAGAGCGGCGGTATTTCCAGTCATAGAGGGAACGGTCGATGAGGGTGTAGCACTCCGGCATACGTCGATATATGAGGTCGTGGATGGTGACCACGCTCTTGATGCCCGATTTGCGGAAGTTGAGCGGCAGCTCGTTGCTGAGGCCGTGGAAGATGGTGATGTCGTCGCGGCGGGCGTCGTCGGTGATGCCCCAGGTGCGCCATATCGCCTTGGGGATGTGTCCATAGGGTAATCGGAACTGCACGTTGGTGAGCTCGCGGATACCGTTAAGGCGTGGGTTGTCGCGCATGTCGGGGGTGTATATAATGTGAGTGTCGGAGGCGTAGCTGCGTGCCATCGACTCTATCACCAGGCGGGAGTAGTTGCCCAGTCCGGTGAGGTTGCGCACCGCGCGCTTACCATCGTATCCTATCTTCATAGCCATATTTTTTGCAAAGATACAAAATTCTCTTGTTAGGGCACGGGGTCATATCCGCTGCCTCCCCAAGGATGGCAACGGAGGATGCGCTTTAAGGCTAGCCAGCACCCTTTGATGGGGCCATGCTTGCGTATCGCCTCGATGGCGTATTGGCTGCAGGTGGGCTGGTAACGACATGCCGCGGGGAACATCGGCGAGATGGCGTGCTGATAAAACCGGATGGGGAGGATCAGCAGTGTCGTGACAAACTTCTTTAGCAGCTTCATGATGGATTATTGTTGCGGTAGATGCGTTTCTATAATGGCGTTGAGCAGCTTCTCCATGGCGCGGGCTGTCTTGGCGTAGCTCACGTTCTTTGGTGCGATGTAGATGAACGCTATGGAGAGTGTTCTCCACTGTGGGTTTGCTTGGAGCAGCGGGTCGAGGATGTGCCGGTGGAGACGAAACGCCTCGCGGATGCGACGCCGCATGAGTACTCTATCGACGGCGTGCTTGCGCTTCTTCTTGGGTACGGTGATCATGAATTGCAGCATACCGACACGCTCGGGCACGTGGTCCTGAAATGCTATTTCGAGATCATTGTGGCCTATATGTCGCCACAGCATACGTAGTGGATAAGCATAACCCGACTCGCCTTGGTCAAAAAGCGAATTGACCAAGGTGCGATGGCGCAGCTTCATTGCTTTATTGAGGCCGCATTTTTCAGGGAGGCGGCCACGCCATAAAGAGGCGTCGGCGGGGTCGTGGACCTGATTTTCGCCGTTCTCGGGGGTAAAAATGTTGTTTTCTAGCATAATTTTGCACAAAATTAGAAAAAAATCTTGTGAACTCTTGCACAATTCAAAAAAACGTTGTAACTTTGCACCGCAAAAACGAAGAAACCCCTTCAACAACGAAAGGCGCTCAGAGTTTTTGAGACATACAATCGGGGTGTAGCTCAGTAGGTTTAGAGTACGCGTCTGGGGGGCGTGAGGTCG
>CAZLJS010000006.1:0-21666 GCA_964559895.1 uncultured Sangeribacter sp. | reverse complement strand
TGACAGGCTTCCTCACGCAGAATCCAGACGACGTGGAGGAGATGTATCGCAGAATGATATTTAATTATCTCACCGACAATAAGGATGATCACTGCAAGAACTTTAGTTTCATGGTCATAGATGACGTCATGGGCAATTTTAATTGGCGACTAACACCCGCTTACGACTTGACGCTATGCGCTGAAGGATATAACGGCGAACATGCCACTTCGGTAAACGGCAACGGCAGACCGACATTACACGATATGATATCTGTAGGAGTCAACATCAAAATACCACATAAAAGATGTACTCAAATCATTGAGGAGGTGAGTGAAAACTGCCGCGAACTAATCCGCTATCAGCTATAATTTGTCATTCAAAATATTTTTGATAATTTTGTAACAATAAACCCGTGAAATAGTGACTGATTTAAAACAATTTGACGACATACGGCGCTATAAGCTGATCATATACATCTCCGGCAAGGAGCTACGCGGCTATTTCAAGCCCTACGACAACAGCACCACTGCCGTGCAAGGTGTCAACGTGCATTTTCAAAACGGCGACGATGATAAGCTGCTGCACCATATAGAGAATGGCATCTACGACAACGCCATCCTCCTCAACGACTATGAGACCACATTGGTCATCTCCACCCCCTCGCTGCTATTCTTCCCCAAAGGGATATCCGAAGAGGTGATCATGGACACAATGAAACGGGTTTACGACGCCGACAGCGAGGATGTGTTTACCGAAACGGAGGGCGACGAGACCGTGGCTTTCTACCTCACCACAGGGCTGAAATCATTCCTTAACCGCACATTCCCCGGAGTGACGGTGCACAACCACCTCACTGCGCTAAAACGCAAATTCAAGCTATCATCACAGCGCGAGGCCAGAGTATATGCCGACATCGAGGGTAGCAGCGTCAACCTGCTAGCCTTCTCCGGCAATAAATTCCTGCATGGCTCCGTGCATAGTTTCAACGAGATCAACGATGCCGCTTACTATATCTTCTCACTTTGGGAAAGCCTGGGATTCGCCGCCGATGAAGCTGAGCTAAACGTTTCCGGCCCTAAAGAGAAACGACAAGAGCTTATGACGCTACTGCGCAAATACATTAACTATGTGATGCTCACCATCATACCATCGCAGGACAGCGCCGACCCGCTACCCGCCACAGTGGCATTACTCACAGATTAACAGACAACTACCACCTCATCCATTAAATATATGAGAATCATCAGAGGGAAATATGGCAAACGCCGTTTCGACGTGCCAAAAAATATAAGCGCGCGCCCCACCACCGACTTCGCACGCGAAAACATCTTCAATGTGTTGGAAAACATGATTGACTTCGAAGGCAAGACCGCCTTGGACCTATTCGCCGGAACAGGTGCCATCAGCCTGGAATTTCTATCGAGGGGCTGCACCGCCGTCACCTCTGTGGAGAAGGCTAATGTGCAGACACGATTCCTGGCAAGCGTCAAAGCCACGCTCAATGCCGACGGTCTGCACATCGTCAAAGGTGACGTGTTTAAGTTCATAGCCACCTGCTCGCAGTCCTACGACCTTATCTTCGCCGATCCACCGTACGACATGCCCCGTTTTGACGAGATACCGACCATGGTATTGGCATCGAAAGCTATCGCACCGGGCACGATATTCATCATGGAACATTCCAAGAACTATGATTTCTCTGCATTGCCGCATTTCACCCGTCACCTCACCTACGGCAGTGTCAATTTCTCCATCTTTGAAATCCCGGAATAAACGAGCAGAAGGCTATAAGCATAAGGCTATCTCACAGCTACTTTGAACGGAGTTCCATCTACGACAATGATATACAATCCCGACGGGACTGCTAAATTGTCAAATCTTCTACCGGTGATGTCATATACTTCGGCGTTATGATAATTACCCTTTATGACAATGTGCCCATCTCCGCCAAATACTTTTAGTGTTACCTATAGATCTGTCCCTCTCGGGGCTGCGTCATCGCTGCAATACGGGCTGCATCGATCGCTGTCAAGCAAGATACTTGTATATCCCTGAGTTTACTTCAAACTGCGCTTGGCTTTCAATATAGGCACGGCGAGTAATAGCGTCACAGCACCTAGGACCAATACCACACCTACGATGTTCAACGGCGTCAACACCTCACCAAACACCAAGCAACCTACCACCAAGGCGGTCAACGGTTCCAAGGCGCCCAGCATGGAGGTGTTTTGAGGTCCTATGTCATGCAACGCTTGTGCCGTGCAGACTATTGAGATTATCGTCGGGAAAATAGCCAGCCCTATAAGGTTAGCCCACGGCTCTATATCCATCGGTATTGAATCTATATCCAGGAAGAAATTGAGATTGAATCCGAATATAACGATGCCTATCACGATGCTATAGAACGATAGCGTGAAGGAGGATATCTCCTTTAGCTTACTCTTGTTTACCAGCACCATATATGCGGCATAGGCGAATGCTGAGAGCGCAGCCAGGGTGAAACCCCACATGCTATGAAATTCGCTGTCTGACTTGAGCGACAAGCAGGCGATACCGACCATTGCTATTAGGATCACAAGCATCGAGAAGCCGGAGATGCGTTGACGATAAAGTACCGCCATTATTAACGCCACAAACACCGGGGTGACATAGAGTATCGTAGAGGCGATACCCACATCCATGTGCTTATAACTCTCAAAAAGAGTGATGGATGACAGGGCAAAAAGTATTCCACCTACTATGATAGGCACGATGCATCTCTTGGGTATCTTGAATGTCACACCCTTAAAGAGCATAATCACCGCCAATATCGCCGCAGCCAAAGCATAACGGTAACAGAGCACTGTACTGACGCTCATACCCACGGCATAAAGTGGCTTAGCAAACAGCGGGTTAAGTCCATAAGTACATGACGCTATGCATGCCAGTAGGTACCCGCGAAACGTGTAATTACTTTTTATCGCATTCATATCTTACTCCTCGGTTTGCGGTTGCTGTTCAGGGGTGGCAGGTGCGGCAGGTGTCTCCTCCGCTTTCGGTTTTGGCTGTTCCATCTCGGCAGGTTTGACAGCCTCCTGCTTGGGACGCGACGCGCTCTGCTCCTCTTTATGTATCGAATCGGGCTTATGCGTAGGCGTGTCGATGACGATGTTGGCACCCTCACCCTGTGTCAGGAAGGCGTGTAGCTTCTTGTATGTAGAAGCGGCATAAGCGTTGAATACATTGGTGACAAACACCAAGTCTGTGATGCCGTTATCGACAACATATTTCTTGATATTCTTGGTGAAATAGCGGAAATCCACCACGTGCACCTCCTCAAAGGAGTAGAAGAGATAGCCGGGCACCGCATTGCCATAACTGTCCTTAATGATCAGCACGCGGCGTCCATTCTTGGTAGAGGTCTGTACCTTGGTGAGCTTCATGTCGCTACCCATGAAGGTGCTGTAAGCGGCACTGCTGCCATCTTTGAATTTATAGAAATATGGTCCGCTGTATGGTTTGCCCACTCCGGTGATTTTATAGTCCTTATTGACGTTGTAGTTGACATACGTGGTGGAATACTGCACGTTCGTGGGGGTGTAATACACAAATGTCTCGGGGCTATTCTTGACCGACACATCCTTGGAAAATCCATACATGGTGCCTACGAAATTGTGTATCTCATGTTTCTGATATGCAGACAGGTCTTTGAAGGGGACACCTGCCGCGGTAGCAAACGCCTTGGCGGCATAATAAGCGCCCAATGGAGCCCAGTGGTGGTCTGTGCGTAGATAGATATCCTCGTTGACATGCGCTGCCAACGCGCTGTAAGCATCCACGCCATGCGCACCTTTGAGCAGTGAATAGATATGCTTGATGGTGGGCAGTTGCGGCTTGGTAGCCTTCTTGGCCTTATCGGGACAATAGAACTCTGTGGCGAGAGGGATGACCATGGAATAGACATTCACTCCACCCAGGGCGGCCTTATACTCGTTGACAGCGTTGGCATACGCGCCACCCCCTTCAGCAGAGCCTCCATAAGCCATCAATGCTCTCACATTGGGTGCGTTGCCTACGATGATGGTGCCCGCGTTGGAGAGTTTGGCGTTCTCGTTGGCATTGAGATGGTTCTCATATTCCGCTATATCCTCGGGATTAACATCCTTGGGCAATGTGGCAGTGTTATCCTCACCGGCAGTGACGTGGACGGTGACGGCATCATCACCCTGCACTGTGACGCGCAATTTATCGCGCACCTCCATGCTTAGCGCCATGAAATCGTCGCGGTAAGGCTCGCTGTCGCTGAACCATGAGGAGACCTCCTTGGTATAGTCGTTGTTGGCGAGTTTCTGTGTGGTAAAATCAGGGAAAGTGGCTAGTTCACGTTTCTCCAGCACTGAATATTTGCTGCGCGGAAAGAGGAGAAACACAGTCGTCATGGCGGCAAATACCAGCATCACCAATGTTATGTAGAGTTTATTGTGATTCATTATGGTATGATGTTAAAAGCGGGTGTAAATGAAAGCATTATTAGTAGCACCGACGAGCAACGCCACACAGAGCACCAGGAGCGCGACAGAGATAACGGCGCGACAGGTGGCTACTATATACGGAGCCGCAGCAAACGATGGCTGAATCTTATTATCCACGAAATTCGCCACTGCCTTGCGCACCGGCATACAGAGGATGATAGCGGCTATCCATAGCCAGAAGTAATCCAGCAGTGCCGTCTCCTCCAGATAGCTAAAGGTAGCGGAGGTATTGCCCACCAAGGAGGCAAAACATTTCTTCATGGCGGAAAAGTCGTCGAAATAGAAGATGCCCCACCCTACCACAGCCACCAAGAGGCTGTAGAGGCGCATGAAGATGCCTGGGATCCATTTCCAACGAAGCAGCGTGTATTTCTCTATTGCCACGAAGAATCCGAAATAGAGTCCCCAGATGATAAAGTTCCAGCTGGCACCGTGCCACATTCCTGTCAGAAACCACACCGTCATGATATTCAATATCTGATGGCGACGGTTACCACCCAACGGGATATATACGTAGTCGCGGAAGAAGCTACCTAGCGACATATGCCAACGACGCCAGAAGTCGGTGACGGAGGTGCAGCAATAGGGATGATTGAAGTTCTCGCAGAAATGGAAGCCCATGCAGCGTCCCATACCTATCGCCATGTCTGAATAACCGGAGAAGTCGAAGTAAATCTGCAATGTGAATGCCAAAATACCTATCCAAGCACCTGCCATAGAGAGGTCGTCGATGCCGTTGACAAGAAATTTCTCAGCGACCTCAGAGAGGATGTTTGCAAACACCACCTTCTTTGTAAGGCCGATGAAGAAACGGTAAGCGCCTTGTGCGAAATCCTCGGAGCTGACGTGGCGGTCGTGCAGCTCATGCGCCACCGTGCCGTAACGCACGATAGGTCCGGCGATAAGCTGCGGGAACATGGAGATGTAAAGCAGCAGGTCCATGAAACGCTTCTGCACCGGTGTGTCGCGGCGATAGACATCCACCAGGTAGGATATTGCTTGAAATGTATAGAAACTGATACCTATTGGTAGTGCCAAGCGAGGCACGTTGACTGACAAGCCTACTTGACCCAAAGCATCAGCGAAGAAGCCTAAATATTTGAAAGTGCCGATGATACATAGGTCCAGCACCAGACCCACTACCAACCAAAAGCGTCTATACCGCTCGGTATGGGCTATCATACGCCCCGCTAAGTAGTTGATAATCACGCATACCAGCATTAATATAACATACACTGCCTCACCCCAGGCATAGAAGATTAAGGAGAAAAGTACGAGGATGAAGTTGCGTATCTTAAATTGAGGAGAGTCATTCTCCAAGCGCTTATCTATCCAAGTGGCAAGCAGATAGCATATGATAAACGCCGGGATGAATACGAATATAAAAAATAAGTCTGAAAATACCATTTTATTCTTTCAGCAAACTCTATTCTATTAATTTTCAGTTAGTTTTATCGTTTTAGGACGCCCAAGTCCTTCAATTCTTTTTCTACCACGGAGGCTATTTTCTTGGCGCCTTGTGGGGAGGTATGCGTACCGTCAGAGGTGAGACGATGGTGCTTCTTCTCCTTCGCGCTACTTATTCCGCTGAGCTTATCCAGCCGTATCACATGGTGCTTTGTCAGCGCTCCGCACTCTGCAATGATGTCGCTCACCTTGGTGACCATCTCTACGGTTGTGGCTGTCGTCTCCGGAGGGGTAAGGAGGATGATGGTGCTCTCCGGAAATGCGCTGTCAAGTATATCCAGACTATACACCACCGATTCGGCAAGAGATGTCACTTGCGCCACCGCTTTGCCACGTAGCTCCGGCAATGCATCCACCGCTTGCTCGGCGGTGACGTCGAAGATGCCGGGACGCTTGGCGTTAAACCATGCGTCGTTGGTACCTGCCGAGACGAAAATCACGTCGGGCAAAGGGGATAGTTGGCCATTGTCGCGAGCAAGGACCAAA
Source organism: uncultured Sangeribacter sp. (assembly GCA_964559895.1). Taxonomy (GTDB): domain Bacteria; phylum Bacteroidota; class Bacteroidia; order Bacteroidales; family Muribaculaceae; genus Lepagella. Next base: position 15,220 of record CAZLJS010000006.1, on the reverse strand, counting down.
CGCATCACCTCATTATATATAACATTTTGATTATCGAGAGACTGAGTATAATAATCGGTATCCTTGACCGTGACGGAGGTATTGGTCCATGTGGCACCACTGCGTGCATAACTTACGCCATGCACACCCGGGATACTATTGAACCAATGGCTCCATGCGCTCTCTCCGCTACAGTCATCGCCACCTATCCATAGGTTGGAGTCGCCAAGATAGATGACTGAGAGATTGGCGTCTGCTACCCTCTCAGCGGAGATGCTCATTGTCAAGCAGCTGAGGCATAGCAGGAATATAAGTTTTAATTTAGTCATTATTCTACCACATTCTTAGGCGTTCCCTCCACGAAAGCGCGGAGGTTATCCACGGAGATATCTACAAGTCTCATACGCGCTTGTGTGGATTGCCAAGCGATATGCGGTGTGACGACACAATATTTTGAGTCAATAAGCGGAGAACCGTTGCGCGGAGGCTCCTCGTTGAGCACATCGACGCCAGCCGCGGCGATACGACGGCTGTTAAGTGCTTCGGCAAGGGCTTGTTCATCGACCAATCCGCCACGCGCGGTGTTGATGATGATGGCGCTGTGCTTCATCTTAGCTATGTTGTCGGCATTGATGATATGCTTTGTGGCAGGTGTCAAGGCGGCGTTGAGCGAGAGCACATCGCTTTGTCTCAACAGTTCGTCGAGTGTGACACGTGTCGCCAATGGTGAACCGTCAGCCTTGGCGGAGGTGGTGATGACGTTCATTCCCAGTGCGCTGGCTATGGTAGCCACACGCTGCCCGATATTGCCGAAACCGACGATGCCCATCGTCATGCCTGCAAGCTCCGTAATCGGCGATAAACGATAGCTGAAGTCCTTGCAGCGGCTCCATTCACCCTCCTTGACAGATGCGGAATAGTCACCGACACGATTGGTGATGTCGAGGAGCAGCGCGAAGACCAGCTGCGCCACGGAGTCGGAGCTATAGGCCGGCACATTGCACACGGTGATACCCAGACGCTTCGCCGCGGCGATATCCACGTTGTTGTAGCCTGTGGCCAGCACTCCCAGGAATTTCAGCTTAGGCAACTGCCTGAGCACCTCCTCTGTCATATTTACTTTATTGATGAACACCGCCCATGCATCCTTGGCACGTTGGATCACCTCCTCGGGTAATGAACGGTCATATACTGTCAGCTCGCCAAACTCTTTGAGACCGTCCCAGCTGAGGTCTCCGCTGTTGGCCACGAACCCGTCGAGTATTACGATTATCTTTTTATCCATTCTATGGTATTATTAATTCCGTTAAATCACGTTTGGGCACGCACTGCTCATCCTTTTCATTGCGGTAATATTTGAAGTCGCCATCCTTCATATCCACAATCTTAGCGACTTCGGCGGGATACCCCATCGCTACCACATAGGTAGGATTCATCTGCTCGGGCAGGTGCAATACCTCTTTGATTTTCTGAGCGTTAAACGCTTTAATGATGCAGCAACCTATGCCCATAGCCGCGGCACCGAGAGTGATAGTTTGCAGCTGAAGGCCATCGTCGCATAGGCGTCCTCCGGAGATGCTAGTGTCATCGCACTGGATGAGGTAAGCCACGGGGCGCTCACCCTCCGCAGGACCGTCCCAATCTTTGTAATAGCCTGCCCACGCCAAGTGTGGGAAGACGGCGTCGCGCTCCTCGGACGTGAGCACTATTTTATATTTTAAAGGCTGTGCATTACGGCCCGACGCGCAGTAGCGCACCAAGCCTACCAGGTCTCGCATTTGCTCCGTTGATATCACTTTTCTCTCATCGTAGCGACGTATGCTACGGTCTCGTTCCATCAGCGATTTAAGTTCTAGAAATTCCATACTTTCACTTTTATAAAACAAAGTTAATGATAATTGATGGAATGACAAAATTCTTATTAAGATAGTGATATAACACCCTATATCAGTGTTATTTACGTTCCAGTTCTTGAAGAGACTCCAGTTTCTTTGTCTCGAGGAATTCGTAGATACCGCAAAGATGTTCCTTGACTTTACCGCCACCAAACTCATATACCTTATCCACAAGGCCGTCGAGGAAGTCACGGTCGTGGCTGACTACTATCAGCGTGCCGTCGAAGTCGCGCAAGGCTTGCTTGAGGATATCTTTGGTGCGCAGGTCAAGATGGTTGGTAGGCTCGTCGAGAATTAACAGGTTGACAGGTTCCAGAAGCAGTTTCACCATGCATAGGCGCACTCGCTCACCTCCGGAGAGGACTTTGACCTTCTTCTGATTCTCCTCACCGCCAAACATAAATGCGCCGAGAAGGTCGCGAATCTTCAGCCTCACGTCGCCTACGGCTATATCATCAATGGTCTGAAACACAGTGAGATTCTCATCCAATAGTGAGGCGCTGTTTTGCGCAAAATATCCTATCTGCACATTGTGACCTATGGTGAGCGTACCCTCATGGTCTATCTCCTTCATGATAGCTTTCACCATGGTAGATTTACCCTCACCGTTCTTACCCACGAATGCCACTTTCTCGCCGCGTTTCAGGGTAAAGGTGGCGTTGCTGAACACTTGGTGACCGTCGTAGCTCTTACCCACGTTTTCGGCGATAATGGGATAGTTGCCGCTGCGTGGCGATGGTGGAAACTTAAGGCGCAACGCCGAGGTGTCCTCCTCATCGACCTCCACTAGCTCCAATTTCTCAAGCCATTTGACCTTGCTCTGCACCTGATAAGTCTTGGAATACGTTCCCTTGAAACGCTCGATAAACTCCTTGGCATCGGCAATCTGCTTCTGTTGGTCGTCGTATTGCTTCTGTTGCTGTTCACGGCGCTCTTTGCGTAGCTCCAGGTAATGGCTGTATTTCGCTTTATAGTCGTAGATTCTGCCTAGTGTGACCTCTATGGTGCGGGTAGTGATGGTGTCGATGAATTTACGGTCGTGGCTTATCACCACCACTGCCATGGGGCTATTGATAATGAAATCTTCAAGCCATCCGATGGACTCTATGTCGAGGTGGTTGGTAGGCTCGTCGAGGAGCAGCACGTCGGGATTCTGCAGCAACAGTTTAGCCAACTCGATACGCATTCTCCAGCCACCGCTAAACTCCGAGGTGGGGCGATGGAAGTCCTCGCGCTTAAAGCCCAGACCGAGCAACGCTTTCTCCACATCCTCCTCATAGTGAGTCATGTCTATGGCATAGAATTTCTCGCTAACGGTAGCCATACGCTCGATCAGCGCCATGTAGCTCTCACTCTCGTAGTCGGTGCGCACTGCCAGCTCCTGGTTCATAGCCTCTATCTCGCGTTCCATCTCATGGAGATGGCTGAACGCCTGCTCCGCCTCCTCAAAGACGGTGCGGCCATCCTCTGTCATAAGGTGCTGGGGCAGATAGCATACGGTACATTCCTTGGGTATGGACACCTTGCCGCGTGTAGGCTGACGCACTCCCGCCAATATCTTCAGCAGCGTGCTCTTGCCCGCACCGTTCTTTCCCATGAGGGCTATCCTATCCTTGGGATTAATCACAAACGACACATCCTTGAATAGTGTCGTACCTCCAAACTCTACCGTAAGTCCATCTACTGATACCATAAATTCTATCTACTTATTATTCACCGAAATTCAAATTGAGTGCAAAGATAGTGAAAATAATCGAAAAATATGGGCGCACGAAATCGCACGCCCATATTCATTGGTAATTATACGTTAATCGTTATTTAACGAGGAGTTTGGCAGTGTTAGCACCTGCTTTGACGATATACAAGCCGGCAGCTACTTCCACAGATTTTGCTGAAGCGGCTACTTTAGCGCCTTGGAGGTTATAAACGCTGATGACATCGTTGCCGGTGTAGCTGATGGTGCGGCCGTTAACTACGAATTTAGCAGCATTGGCGTCGTTGATGGCAGACACACCAGCGCCCTCCTCAATGAGTTGTGCTTTAGTGAGTGTCAAGTTGCAACCTTGTACGATGACTGAAAGGGCACCCGTCTCACCGCTGAATACGCTGAGCATATTCTCTGTGATGGTGTAGTCGAAGTGGTCTTGGTCTGCTGTGATGCCATCATAGCTGGTAGCGTCGGGCATGTCAATCCATTCAGAAGATGTTGCTTGGCAAAGGTGTACCATAGCGCCGTCCAGCACGTCGGTGAAGCTGAGGCGAAGTTTCTCACCTGCAGTGGCGTTTTTGAACTTAGACAACGGCAAAACCTGCCATGAAGCCCAGTTACCAAACTCGTTGCTACCTTCCCAGATGATGGAGGGATCTTTCTCCTCACCGCTACCTGAGACGAGCTCTACCTTATTGACTGTCAAGTTAACACCGGCTACTACCAAACCAAGTTCGGCAAGTTTCTGAGCGTCGGCGTCGTTGAGCTCTTGAGAGAACTCGGTGCTACCTGCTGTCATGTTGGCACAACCATATTGGGGGTCGATGTCGGCATTGTAGCTAAGGGGTTGCCAGTCGCCTGATTGGAGTTTGAATTGCCAATAGCCCTGGGTCTCATCGAGTGTATAGGTTAGTTTGATAGCGTCGCCTGACTTAACGTCGCTAAATTCTGAAGCATCAATAGTGAACCAGCCGTCACTGCCCCAGTTGAGTTCGTGGGTGCCTTCCCACAGTACTGTGGCATTCATATTGCCGCATAGGGCAACTGCCATCGCAAAAAGTAAAGATTTAATCTTCATAAAAAATTGGTTTTAGGTATTTTATTTTATAAGTTACAGTATTATGAGTCTTCTTTATAAAAGCTTTTCATGAGTCATCAAGGAGAAGTATGATTCATTTCTGTTATGCAAAAATAATACAATTTTGCCGCAAAAGGATATATATGTTATATAAAGTCAAGAATCGGATAAAATAAGTCAATACGCCACCAGACCTATTTGACAGCTATCTTAAACGATTTACCCTCAACCACAACTATATAAATGCCTCGGTCGAGAGGTATGCGCTCATAGCCTGACAATGAAGCGATATTAGCACGTGCCACTCCATCCAGTGAGAGAATGGTGAGCTGTTGTCCGGCAAAGCCATCCACTACCACAGCGCCATCTTCGCTATATACGCGGCTATAAGTCTGTTGCAGATCAGCTATATTGTCGTAGTCGCTATCCAGACACACGCGCAGATGCTTGAGGTACAGCTTATACATATTTGCTTTGGAAACCACATGGATGCCAACCACGTATTCTCCGGCTTGCTCTATATTGAAAGTGGCGGGATATATCTCAAGTGTCTCATTATCAACGGCAGGCTGCGTCATCAGCAGTTGCGTCATGCCACGCGTGCTAGGCTCTGTCCCAAGCCACAATTCAAATGCTTCGGGGTAAGCGGCAGACTGCGCGCAGGCAAAGATAGAGGCGTTATATAGTGCGTCTGCATCATCAAAACGCATCTTGGGGGTGAACAACCATTCATTGGCGGCGCCATAGCGACTGTAAGAGTAGTAACTACACTTATCATCAGACTGCAAGGTGACGCCGTCATTGTTGGCATCCACCACCACATATTCGTCATAATCCTCCGCCTTGAGAGAGAAGGTCTTGGGCAGGTCATAGCAGAGCGTAGAGGGCTTGCTAATGACTATTTCCGTCTTACACGCTGTGGAATAAAGCGCCTTGTAGTCCTTATATATATAGCATACTATTTCCAAATGATGCATACCAAAATCCATCGACATGGGGAATGTCACGCTCTCTCCGGGGAGACCCGACACAGCATCTTTATATTTCTCACCATCAAGATAGACGTCGGCATAAACACGCTGTGCATCAAGCGGTTCGTTGGCAATATTCTCGGTGGGGAGAGTGAAGCTTATGGAGCCGAAGTTGCCGATAAAGCTCTCCGTGTCGTAAACGACCGGCTTAGGCACTCTACCATCGCCATATTTCATCGTGACACCTTTCACGTTGAGTGCCCCCTTGGAGGCCTCTGAGCAACACCTAACGCCTATATAGAAATTCTCACCTGTGGTGTGATTAAATGACAGCGCAAGATTGGTGAAGTCACCACCGGTGCTAAAGCCATAATTGGAATAGAGTAGCGTGCCCATCCCCTCCACGGTGGGGGCGTTGCCATAATAGACCTCAATGGACTCGGCATTATACATCGTTCCTATCGACATATCCAACTCATAGACACCGCTAATGCTACCGTCAAACGCGGGGAAGAAGATCCAGTCATCTGCCGCGTTACGGTTTGTGGCATAGCGGAACATTGGGTCCTCCACATACTCATTCTCAGGATCATACGGATTATAAACATACTCCAACGCATATTGCCAGCTATTGCCGTCATCGTTGGCATCCAGATAGCTACACCAATCAAACTCATCCTCATCGGGGGTGATGGTGGTGGGTATAGTGAGCAGTTCCGGCGCGGGACGTGCTATCTTAAATGGCATCTCCACATAATCTGAATAGACGATGTCCCAATCCGTGAGCATACTACTTCTCACACGCAGCGTATGTTTACCCACTGCGACGGGGAACTGCGACGCCACCACCTCCCCTGCTTTATGCTCAAAGAAGGAGACCTCATCTACGAATATATCATCCACATACACCTCGGCACCTACATATTCATCGAGAGTCTTATCGTCGGTGGTCATCTGCGGCAAACGCATCGTAGCGGTGGCTACCCCGTCGTCGATATCCATGGATATCAGTTCAGGTGGCAACGGTGCAGAGAGCACCGCCTCTGTGATGGTCACGTTTCTCACATACAGATTATACTTATTCTTGTCGGAAAAGACATGAAGGGCGAGATAATAGTCGCCACCCTCCGTCAGTGTCACCACGTTGGAATCGGTCTCGTAAACGCTGTTCACCACATTATCCTCGCGCAACAGGCAGGTGGTCATACCCTCCACAGAGCGCTCCTTGCCCATCATTATCTCAAATTTCTCCGCCTCCATATGGGATTTGGCTTTGAAATCTGCACTGATGCGATACGTTCCGGCAGGAAGCGTCATCGCCGGGAAGAGCACCCAATCATCCGCGTCCTCATCTGTATTGTAGGAGTAGCGGAAGGAGCTCTCCCACGTGGTATCATCATAGTCATAACGCCACGTGATGTCATCGTCGTTGTTATCCACCACGATGCATTGCGCATATTGCCGTTCTGAGGGTATAAAGGTATAAGGAACAGTGATAGCGCTCATGGCCATAGCCACAAGCACAGCATATAGTGATAGGATTAATCTCCATTTATCCATACTATTCAGTCAGTTGTTTTGGTTAGTCGGGACTGTTGCTTTAAGTCCGACCGCAAATTTAATATTTTTTATTTGATTGGTAAAGCATAATGCACTACCTTTGCATATCAGATGAGAAAAATATATACCAATATGACTAGAATAATCACCAAAGTATTTGCATTAATGGGTGTCATGCTTCTCTGCGGCACATTTGTTTCCTGCGGAGATGATGACGACGAGCCCACATATAAAGTCAGCGGGCCACTCAGCATCAGCGCTCCCCTGGGCTTCTCACGCAACCTCAGCGATGTCGCCGACATCACTTTCATCTACGTAGATGAGAATGGCAACCTCACCCAAGAGTCTGTCACCACATCGCAGTGCAGCACCACCTCCTCCATCCTCTCGGGCTACGACTACTATTACAACGCATCCAAAACCATCTCCACCGTCTCCCCCAGCAAGGTGACATCGGTGGGCATGATGTATAAATTCACCCCTAAGAGCGGCGTATCATTGAGCAGCGCTGTCAGCACCGCCTCCGCTTACCGATTCATCATCAGCGACAAAAGCGCCACATACCTCTCCGAAGGTGGCTCGCACAAGGTATCGGTCACTGCCAACAGCCTCTCTTCGGAGCTGGCAACACTCACCAGTAGCTGCAACTACACCTTCAATATCGACGCCAACGGCGACACCTCCATCGCTGACAAATACCAATGGAGCGTCATGGCTCAAATCGCCGACTATGGCGACCTCGACGAAGCTGCCCGCAACGACGTGCAAACAATCCTCGACAACGTGATGAACGACTTTGGCAATATGCGCACCTCAGTGCTGATAGCTCAAGCGCTATACAACTACGAGAAAGATGTAATGACTGCCAATATAAAGAGTTACATCACCAATACCGACGCCACCCTCCCCATCACCATCACTTACAAAGCCGTGGGATCCGGCGCTTATCTGGGCGATTTTTCGCAAAATATTGTAATAGGCAAATAATATAGCCTCTATATCAGCTTTTTTCACTACCTTTGTGGCGAGAAAAGATTTTAGGCTTACAAAAACTAATACCGAAACCTCCGCTGACGAAGCGCCGGTTCCGGTTTTTTTATTTCAATTTTACAGGTAAATGAAAAAATCATTAGCTTACGTCAAGGAAAAGAGAGGCCTCTTGGCACCCGACTTTAAGCCGGCATTGTTCAGCTCCTTGCGCAATTATTCCCTTGAGAGGTTCAAGCAGGACCTGATAGCGGGACTCGTGGTGGGCATCGTGGCATTGCCGCTAGCCATCGCTTTCGCTATCGCCTCGGGCGTTAACCCCGCCACAGGCCTCATCACCGCCATCGTTGGCGGTTTCCTCGTTTCCGCACTAGGTGGAAACTCCGTACAGATAGGTGGCCCTACAGGCGCATTTATCGTCATCGTATATAATATCATACAACTTTATGGCCTCCAGGGACTTGCCATCGCCACCTTCATGGCAGGATGCATCCTGGTCATCATGGGATGGTTCCGCCTCGGCACGGTCATCAAGTTCATACCCTACCCTATCGTTGTCGGCTTTACCGCCGGTATCGCCTTGACCATCTTCTCAACTCAGATTCCCGACGTCTTCGGTCTTCAGATTGACGAAAAAGTCCCCTCTGAGTTCCTCACCAAATGGGGCGTATATTTCCGCTATTTCAATACTATCCAGCCCGCCACGCTCATCACCGCATTGGTGTCGTTGGCTATCATCATCTTTATCCCGAAGATTTCCAAACGTCTCCCCGGCCCGCTGATTGCCATCATCCTGGTATCAACCGGTGTATGGGTATTGAAGACATTCTTCGGCGTAGAAGGTATCGAGACCATTGGCGACCGTTTCCAGAACATCTCCTCAGAGATACCGGCGCCACACAGCATCGGTCTTAACCTCACCTCCATCAACATTCTCTTGCCCTCGGCGTTTACCATCGCCATGTTGGGCGCCATCGAGTCGCTGCTCAGCGCCACTGTCGCTGACGGTATCACCGGAGGCCGCACCAACTCCAACACTGAGCTTATCGGTCAAGGCATCGCCAACATCACCGTGCCATTCTTCGGTGGCATCCCCGTGACAGGCGCTATCGCCCGCACCATGACAAATATCACCAATGGCGGCCGCACACCTATCGCGGGTGTCATCCACGCCATCGTGCTATTGCTAATCTTCCTCTTCGCTATGCCGCTTATCAACCTCGTGCCTATGGCTTGCCTTGGCGCTGTCTTGGTAATCGTGTCCTACAACATGAGTGGCTGGCGCACCGTCAAATCCCTCCTCGGCACTCAGAAGAGCGACTCCACAGTGCTCATCGTCACCTTCCTGTTGACAGTAATCTTCGACCTCACCATCGCCATTGAGATGGGTCTCCTCCTCGCCGTGGTACTCTTCTTGCGCCGCGTCATGGAGAACACCAACGTGCGTGTATATGGTCAGCAACTCGACGCTATGGAGGGTACAGACAGTAGCACTCACGAGGTGCTTGACCTCGAAAAGGGTGTCTCTGTTTATGAAATCGACGGCCCGTTCTTCTTTGGTGTCGCTACCAAGTTTGACGAGTTGATGCGCGATGCTATGAAGGAGAAACCTATAGTGCGCATTATCCGTATGCGTAAGGTACCCTTTATCGACACCACAGGCCTCCACAACCTCGAGATTCTTATCCAATCATCCCATTCTGAGGGTATCAAAGTGGTATTGTCGGGTGTGCAGGAGAATGTGAAGAAATCACTTCACAAGGGACATATCGACCGACTAATTCCCGAAGAATATATCTGCGACCACATCTCCAAAGCGGTAGTGGTGGCCAACGATATAGCCCGAGCTAAAATTTAAAGTATAAATATTTAGATAATGGTTGAAAGGCCGGTGACGTGATGTCATCGACCTTTTTCTTTTATATTAATTATGATAGCTAAATCTGTTTCACCTCATCCACCGCGGGTATGTTGGCGATATGATTTATCACCGACTGGAGCTCATGGTAGCTGTGGACGCCGAAGTCTATTTCGCAACTCACTATGGCGTCGTTGGTCTTGGTGGTAAAGCGTGTCATGGTCAGGCGCAGCTCATTGGTGATACACTCCACCAGGTCGATGAATAGATGGAACCTATCCACGGCACGCACGCTGATAGTCACCGGATAAAGTGTCGCTTCATCCGCCTCAAACTCTACCGAGCGGATATTGTCGCCATGCTGCGTAGCGAGACGTATCGCCATGGCGCAGTCGCGCTTATGCACTGTGATGGAGCCGTCTGCCTCCAGATAACCGATCACCTCCTCGCCCGGGATGGGGTTGCACTGTTTGCAGCGCTTAAACTTCGGCTTGGGCAGCTTGGCGACGTAGCTACGCAGGAAACGTTTTGCCTTGTCAGACACCACGGCGTCCATCCAGTCGGGCTTGGGATTAATCTCCGGATCTGTGAATATCTCCACCACGTCGCCACGGTGCAGCTCGGTCTTAATGGATGATAGCCAACCATTGATGCGGGCGTAATGGGCGTGGCGGCCCACGTCGCTATGCACCTCAAAGGCGAAGTCCAACGCGGTGGCGCGCTGTGGCAGGTTGATAGGCTTCCCTTTGGGTGTGTAACAGAGGATATCGTCGTTGTAGAAGGAGGTGACCACGCTCTCTATATAGTTGCCATCTCCGGCGTTCTTTGAGATGTCGGCGAGGGCTTCGCGGAACTTGGTGATCCAGCGCTGTATGCTGGAGCCTTGCATCTCGGTGAGGCGCAATAGGCGGGCATCGCGCGACATACGTTCGCTGCCGATATGCACCTCTTCCCATTTGCCATAAGGTGCCAACAGCTTCACGTGGAAGCTCTGGTAGCCGTTCTCCTTGGGGGAGTCGATGTAGTTGGAGATACCTCCCGGTTTCTCCTGGAATTTATCGGTGAGAAGTGAGTAGATTTTCAGCGCCGTGGGCTTCTCCGCTTCACGGATGGTGTCGGGGAAGATAATCTTCACCACGCGCCGGTATTTAAGGTGCTTATAGTCATCGCCATACTTGCGCATCTTGCGCCAAAGGCTATACGGCTCGCGGTACTGTACCTCCACGTTGGTCACCACCACACCACCATCGCTAAGCGTCTTGATGATCTCTTGGCGGAAGGCCTCCACCTTTTCGGCGCTCTGCTCTTTGTCCTTGCGTATCAGCGAACAAAGGTGCTCATATTCGTGGGGACATCGATAGCGGAAGCTGAGGTTTTCCAGCTCTATCTTCACATTATACAGGCCGAGACGATTGGCGAAAGGTGCGTAGAAATAGTCTGTTTCTCCTGCTATCTTCATCTGCTTATCGGGGCGCATGGAGTCCAGCGTGCGCATATTATGCATACGGTCAGCCAGCTTTATCAGCACGGCGCGGGTGTCGTAGTGCACCGAGGAGAGTATCTGCTTGAAGTTGTCGAGTTGCTTCGACATCTCATATTTATCCTTTTTCTGCTTGGTGAGGGTGCGCACCAGATACGCCACATCGGCACCGAAACGGTGCTGTATATCCTCGAGGGTATAGCTGGTATCCTCCACCACATCATGGAGAAACGCCGCTATCACCGAATTGATATCAAGGTTTAGCTCGACGGCGGCGATGGTAGCCACCGCGATAGGATGAAAGATATACGGCTCGCCGCTCTTGCGTCGTTGCGGAGCGTGCGCGGTCTTAGCCAACTCAAACGCCTCTTTCAGGCGGCGCATATCCTCTGATGTAATACGCGTCGACATCACGTCGAACACTTTTTGTGCTCGGGTGTATGTCTCTTTCTCATAGTCCCGATCCATAAAAAGAATAAATTAAGTGTTGAACAGCAAAATTAATAATTATATTCATTTAACGCAATAGTTGGACGATAAGTTTACGCAAAAGGAGCGCCGTCACTCTCGTGATACGCTCCTTTTTCAACTACAAAACTTACTAACTTTACTTATTCTTCTGATAATTGGGTTCTATTGGGAATTATTCAAGCATCAATTTATAAGTTTTTTGGGCACCGCGGATGATATAGACACCGGCGGGGAGCTGCTCTTGCAGTGAACTCTCCAGCACTTGAGTCTTCACCTTCAATCCGGCAGGGGTATAGACATCTACTACTGCGTCTCCTTGCTCTACCACATTGAAGACTCCGGTCTCGATATCCTGGTACATTTCCAATGGCCAGCTATACAGATAATTGTCTATCCGTATTTTATCCGATGGGATATTTATCTGATACACGCTATCAGACTGTATATTATATAGCCAATCATCGTCATTAAAGATTCTGGTGAGCTTAATAGTGCCATCACCAACCTCTTCTGCGAGAAGTGTCACGCCATTATCCACCGCAGTGCGGGAATAATTATTTGAAGACTTCGCCGACCGAGATTTTTTATATGTGAAAGTAATCAGGTCAGAAGCCGGTCCAAGGGTCAAATTATGATTTGGGAAACTGATTATTATGTAGCCTTTATCATCAATTGTAGTTACCAATTTATTGGTGCATGCCTGTTTTTCAAGGTGTAAACTCACGGCATTATCAGATCCTACTTCAGACCACTTGACACCTGTCAATTGGTCACCATCAGTAGTCTGGTAATACCCATTATACAATGCGCGCACCTTATATCCGGCATATCTTTTGTATGCAACACATTCCTCCGTATATTGGTATGACTCAGTTTTGCTTATAGACGGGTTTAAATCAGCCACATTATCAACAAGTTTTCCCTCAGTGTCATAAAATTGCAATATCACATTAGGATAATAAGGAGCCCCATTGGGATCGGAAGTAGTATTATCCTCGAAATCAATAGTGCACTTAAATGCCGGAAGAGTATAAGTAACTTCGGTTACTGTAGAATTAAAATTCAGATATCCATGTACAACTTTATCTTTTAGATTATATTCAGCAGGATATGTTGTGACAAATTCACAACGTATGGTCTTAAATGTTTCAAATTCTACAACTCCATTCTCATCTGTGGTGCATGTTTGGCTTGGTAGGTCAACATTCTCCAAGCTAGGAGTCATGGTGACCTTAAGTCCAGACATCGGCGTACCACCAGAAAAGACATATTGGTAATTAAATTTAGCTTTTGAATCATCGTCAGCTTTAGATACTCGGATAAGCTGTAAATTATACACAATGTTATCATTAACATCAATGGTATAAGCATCTACAGGCGCGACGTAAATGATTGTATTACCGTTGTCACGATTTTCATAATTTTTATCGCTATTCTCTACTGATATAGAGACACTTTTCCCTTTAGGCCAAGAGAAACTGTAATCGCCATAGCTATCAGTCTTAATCTCAGTGTTGTCACTAAGGGTGAGCTTAACATTTTTCAAGGAGAAATGTGTGCCCACATTATCGCATACGTAGTACACATTACCCCGCACAGTAGCGTACTCCACTGCTGGTTCAGTGGATTCGGTATTCTCTTCAGTGCCGACGGTCCCATTTTCTTCCACATCCTGGGCGGTGACGGCAAAGGTCATTGCAAAAATTGCAAAGATCACAAGACAAAGTTTTTTCATACGTGCATTTATTAGTAATTTAGTTGTTTAGTAAAAAAGTATTAATTCGCCTTTGCTGATTCACTTTTCAATTCATCAACTTAGGACAGGTTTTTCAGGGTGGATAAGTTTTAGCAATCCAAGTGAGCCAACCTCACGGCATAACGCCGCGCAATCAAACCCACTCACATACTAAACACATCTTTTCGTAAAAAGTTACACACGACGCAAAAAAATTTTTTTTGTTGTTTATGACGCTTTTGCTATTTTTGCACTAACTAAAAACAGCCTCACTTCATGGACGATAAACCTGAATATTACAAAGCATGCAAATCCAATGGTTGCCGTCGTGCCAAATGGCATGACTACTACAGCCGCTGCATATATCTCATCACTATAAATAAGGCACAGAGGATACCTGCCTTTGCTTCCATACAACCTCCATCACAACGAAACCTAATCGCAAAAACAGAATTGACGCCCCTAGGTGAGGATATCAAAAAAACAATCCTAATGCTGGAATCTCGCTACCCCTTTGTGAGGATTCTCCGACGAGCCGTGATGCCTGAGCATGTGCATTTCATAATATTTGTGACGCAAAAAACCGACTGCCATCTAGGCAAGATAATCGCCACATTTAAGGGTTTATGCACTTGCCACTACCATGGCATCAAAGATACTGACGACACCTCCGGACTTAACCTCACTCCGGTGTTTGAACAGGGATATAATGACCGCATAGTTACGCATAAATCTCAACTAAGCCGCATCATCAACTATGTGGACGACAATCCACGCCGCCGCTACGACCGCATTACACATAGGGGATATCACTCTCGCCATTTTCTAGTAGATGACGAAGGTAATACCTACGAGGCTTATGGCAACCTGCAGCTGCTCCACAACAGACAGATAGAGGCGGTAAAGGTGAGTCGCAGCTACACCCCCGACGAACTAGTGGCGAAGAAGCGAGCCTGGCTACAAGCCATTCAGACTGGTGGCGTCATCGTGTCGCCATTCATCTCCAAGGCTGAGAAAGCGGTCAAGAACTGGGCTTATGACAATGGTGGCAATGTGATCTATCTTGAATTGAACGGCTTTGGCAAGAATTACGCTCCCAAGGAGCCGATGCATACCCTTTGTAGCGAAGGGAGACTGCAGCTCATAGCGCCCACCAGTCACTCATACTCTGCCCACACTACTACACGTGAGGAATGCCTAAGGATGAATGACCTAGCTGTAAAAATCGCCAACCACCGACTCAAAGAGCGATAACTGGGAAAACCGGAAGCCCGGCTAGCTTTGAGGGCCCATGCCCCGCGGCCCCACTGTCGTCCGGTGCCTAAAGCGCAGCTTTAGGTAGGTGGCAAACCGGAAGCCGAGCTTCCGGCACTGAACAACAGAAAGGCTTAAGGAAGGCTTAAGGAGGGCAGCTGAGCTGAGCTGAGCTGACTAGGCTAAAGCAGCGTGCTTATCGCTGCCAGCCCGGCTAGCTTTGAGGGCCCATGCCCCGCGGCCC